>JADFQA010000019.1 GCA_022562055.1 Acidobacteriota bacterium
AACGAGGCAACTCCGTGTCGACTTGAAGGTGCGGACCTTTCTCGTTCCCCAACAGCGTGAACGACACGATCCTTCGCATGGGTGGGAGGCTCAGCATGATGCAGGCTTCGGGCGACTACTTCTTTTGGTGTCAGATATTGTCGGAACCTACCGCGATCGCACCTAGATCTGGCCGGAGTTCACCCGACGACAGCCGTGACGCCTTGTGTTTGACATACCGAGGTTTGCGTGAGCGACAAGCCCCTTGCGCCCCTTGGGTTCCTTGACGGTAGTCAAGTCATCTGTCAAGAGCGGTTCTCGTGATCCGGCGCTCTGTCTGCCCTCCCCCCTTTTCTGCCTTGCGTGGTGTCAAGAGCGCCCCGTACGGTGTCTATGGTGTCTGAGAGACGGGTTCTCGTGACCAGCCACCGCGATTCCTCTCCCTGATACCTGACTACCGCTCTCCATGAGTGGGACACATGCACATCTGAAGTATGTCTTCTCCGTCAACGCCTTGGAGGCGTGTTCGCCCGTGAAGCTGTCCCCCGTATTGTCAATGGTTCGTCTGTATGACCGCCGTGATGAGCTTCGTGATCATTTCCATTTGAAAAGTCGTCATCTCGTGAACCGCTACTTGTTGATTGCTTCCCGATATGTGCGCAACGATTTGGGGAGCTGACGATGCACCTTCTTTACATCGCTCTTGACCTCCTCAGCGTCGTTCTCCTGATCCTGGAGGTCTCTCACCGCCGCATTCGCGACCATGTTCATGTACACCACGCTCATCAAGAGACGGAACGCCGGTTTCCTACACCGTCGATGAGCCCCAACGAGTTCTTTGCCCTAGCCTCTCCCTGACAGACATCGACAGGACTGTGGGAATGAGCAGCTACGCGACCGCCTATCTGAGCGACGGACGTCCCGTCTGCTCGTTCGGGGATGGCGTTGACGGGCTTTTCTTCATCATCTTCACGAGAGATGACTGGATCGAACTCGAGGGCGACGCGGCGTACGACCTCACGCGACACAACGACCCCGACGGATCGCCAGACGAGGCCTTGGTTACAGGATTTCGGGCCAGTGCCGGAGTTCTGCGCGACCGCTTGGATGTTACGGGCGTTGACACCGACACCGTCGCACGCGAGCTGGAGCGATTAGCCGCGGACCGCATCGAATTGCTTGACAGATTTGCAGCGCGATTCGTAGACGACTCGGGGGAAACCGAAGCGGCGAGGCAACGCGAACTCGTCGCGCTGAAGGCACTCGACTGGCCGACCTGGGTTGCACAACTTCGCTCTGGTTTGCAGGCCGGCCAAGTCGCAGCCCGATTCATCAGTGCCCGGGACGAGCCTGGTTCAGCAAGCTGGCTGATGTCCCTATGGGATGGCCACGACCCCCGGTACCGACTCCGAGCCCTCCTCGAGGCGCTTCCCGGCGACGAACAGATCACGCTCGACCTGGACGACTTGATCGAAGGCGGTTGGCTCGATCCCTCAGTCGACCCTCGGTCCGTCGCCAACGACTTCGTCGCCTACGCAAGCCGAGGTGGTCTTCTTCCGATCGTCCTCGCCGAAGGATCGTTCGACGTCGAAGTTCTGACGTCCGCCCTGAGAGTCCGGCGACCGCACCTTGCCGACTTCATCCGCTTCCCCGACTTCGGCTTTCGACCCGAGGGCGGTGCAGCGGCCCTTCGACAGACAGTTCGGGCCTTTGCCTCTGCAGGGATTCCGAATCGTGTTGTCGCTCTTTTTGACAACGACTCTGCTGCTCGCGATGTTGTTCGTTCCCTTGACGTGGAGTCTCTGCCGCCAAATCTCGTGGTTCGCCACCTTCCGTTCCTCCCGCTTGCAGCGGACTACCCCACGCTGGGGCCACAGGGGGAGCACCATATGGATGTAAATGGGCTCGCGGCGTCGATCGAACTCTTCCTTGGCACCGACGTTCTGATCAAGAACGGCGCACTTCGGCCGATCGAGTGGCGCGGCTACTTGCGGGGCGTGGGGGCGTATCAGGGTGAGGTGGCCGAGAAATCTGCCATCCAAGACGCGTTTCGCGCGAAAGTGAAACTCGCCGAGAGGAACGCGGGAGCAGTCGGTGGGCAGGATTGGTCCGGAATCGACCTCGTTCTCGACCTTATCGTGGAATCGATACGGACCGCCGTCTGATTGAGCGTCCGACTGAACCACCATCGCCGACAACAATATCAATGACGCAGAAGACGGATCTCAGGTCAGCAGCCACTCTGGACCAATGCGCATGCTGGAGGTCGACTCGTCGACGCGTGGGAGGATCAAAAGGAACTTGACATATGTACCCCTGGCGTGAGTTGCTATTGATGTAGATCAGCACAGGACGTATGGGCCTGTCTAACCCTGAAGGCGGCTCTTTGGCCGCCTTCAGTAGTTTCTAGGAACCGGGCAGTCGAGTTGATGCGAGGTGCGCTACGAACGCCGAGTCGGGATCCCGGCCGGCACCAGCAAGGGAGACGAGGTAGCGACCGTCGACCACTGTCGTCGAAGCCCCGCGTGGGATGAACACCTCAATGCGGGCGTCGACACTTGTTCCGTAGGCATGCCCCTTCCCATGCCTCCGAACCTCAACGAGGACAGACACCGCTTCTCTCTCAACGCCGCCCGATCCGATCAATGGAGGAGGGTCGCCTAGGGTTCCGAACCTCCTCCCACCCCAAGACTCGCACCATCTCCAGAGCAGCCTTCGACTCATGTACCGCACGATCCGCTTCCGAGTCCATCGACTGCATTCCAGCGTCTGCCCAGCGCTTGATGCTGCGGAAGTCGGATTTCTGCTTGACCTCTGCCGCAAGCGTGTAGGCCCTCACCGCAGCATCGAGGCCCTCTCTCCGGCGATCCTCCGCCAGATCTACCTGCTGCATCCGCTCCTCGTGATCAAGTCGATTCCTGCCAAGCCATGCATTTGCTGCCACCGTGAACACAGCACCTACACCTGTCACCAGCACTGCAGTCAGAGCAATGACTTCAGAAGCCTCCGCTGCTTCCTGCCGGTTAGCTAAAGCCTTGATCCCCCATCCGATCAACACTAAGACGATGACCACAAGCACGACCCTCACCACCTGCAACGACCACCACACCCGCGGCTTCCACCGAGACCTTGCCAACGCCTCAGTCCACGGGAACTCGTGATCCTCCCTCAGCAGGAATCGCTCTAGTGCTGTTTGCTCGTGACCATCGCCCATCTCAACCTCCGTGACCCGATCCTACGTGATCATCGTCTTTTGCCCTGATCTCAGAAGCGACCCCTCGTGAAACGGAGCATCATCAACTGAGAGCGGCGCTCAGGCTGGAGGTGCGTTCATCCAACCGCAATTGCACCAGCCACGCTCACACCCCTCCGGCGATAGCCGCATCGCAGCAAGCGTTGCCCATGACCTCAGCCCGCCACTCCGATGCATACCGCCCCTCAATGCTCTCGATCTTCGCCCATTCATACGTCAGTCGCGCTTGGTGTGCTCGCCGCAGTAAGTCATCGTGCGACCTGTCTTCTTCGTGGAGCTGCTGAGCCATCGGCCGGTAGACCTGCTCGATCTCGTAGCCACTGGATCGCGGATCACCAAGCTGAATCCCGCGCTCATTGGCAAGCGACCAGCAAACATCGTTCGCGGTTGGTGGCGCTCCGAACCTAACTGCCAACTCACAGGCCATGCGGTCGTAGTCAGCCTCAGCAAGCCCCATCGAACTTCTTCGTATCAGATTGGGCACTCATTGAACTCCCGGATCGGCGTGATAGTGTCGCATGTGAGAACTGCTGTAGCTCAGGCCGGCAGAGCACTTGCATGGCATGCAAGGGGTCAGGGGTTCAAATCCCCTCAGCTCCACAAAATTCGAATAGCGTCCCGTCAGGTGGTCTTGACGGTTCTTACTAGAACAACCGAAATAGTCCTTCGGCCTGAGGCCGAAGGACTATTGGCAGAGCTTCGATGATGCTGGGATCAGACAATCCGCCTGAGCTGCTGATTGGGTCGTTGTCATCGTCTGTCGCCAATGGCGTAGATCTGGTGGGAGGTGGATGCGACGATGAGGGTGCCATTGGGGGCGACTGCTATGGATGCGTGTAGCTCGAAGGCGTCGTGGATCTGTTTTCCGTTGCCGGTACAGTTGGCTTTCGGTGCGATCTCGCTTGATCCTGCCGGGACGATTCGCCACCTGGTTTGGCCGTTGATGGCATCGAAGGCTTGTACGGATCCGTCTGGGCGGGGGAGTATGACGAGGTCACCCACGACGATGGCTGATGCCCATTGTTTCTCGCATGAGACTCCGGTCTGAGTTGCCCAGGTTGCCCTACCGGTGGTCGTGTTGATTCCTTGGACGCCGTGTGAGAGCGAGCTCGCGATGATGAGTGTGTCTCTGTATCTGGCGGGTGAATTTCGCAGGTTGGCGAAGTCACTTGGTTGGTTGGAATCCGAGCCCCACCAGTCGATCGTGCCGACGTATCGATCGAGTGCGATGAGCGATGGATTCCCTGAGCCTCCGTCGATGGCGTATGAAACGATCAGTTTGTCATCTGCAACGGTGGGTGTCGCGTACACGGTGACGGGATCCGTGATGTCGCCTTCGGGGCGGGTCGGATCTCTGCGTGTGAGTTCGATCTGTGTTCGCCACATCGGGAACCCGTCAAGAGTGAAGGCAGCGGCGTCGCCATGGTCACTGACCGCGTACACCATCGTCCCGTCCGATGCGGCACCGCCTCTTATCGCTCCATCGAATTGTGCATGCCATCGTTCCGTCCCGTCGACGTTGAGACCCCACAGGACACCGGATCCGTCTCCGACGATCACAAGGTTCTCGACGATGAGTGGGTTTGTGAATACCGGCGAACCGACGCGGAAGCTCCAGATCTGTCGGCCGGTTGTGAGATCGATACCCCACACGGTCCCTTCGTCACCTGTCGCAACGATCAAGTCACCGCTCGCGGCGACACCATTCACATCGTTGGAAGCACCAAAGTGCCACCGTACTTGGCCGGTTCTCAGATCTAGCGCGTACACGCCATCTGCGGCATCACCAATACCGCGCCGGTCACCTGCGCTTCCGACGACGACGAGACCGTTTGTGATGATCGGACTGTTCAACCATCCCGATATGCCGACATTGGCTCGCCACAATATGGTTGGCGTGAGGATCGGATCAGCTCGTGAACATCCAGATCGGGTCATATCACCTTGAAACGTGGTCCAGTCTGAGCCAGCAGCTACACATTCGGTAACCAGCGAACGATCGGGTTCGGTGAGGGCCGTGAGGAACGCGGCTGCGATGGGGCCCGACGTGGCGCCGCCGGAGGCGCCGCCTTCAACATTGATTGCGAACGCGAGATCGCCGGAGAACCCAACGAACCACGCCACCGTCCCCAGGCCATCCGCCGTCGCTATCTGTGCAGTTCCGGTCTTGCCTGCAACATCCAGCCCGCCAACCCTGGCGGCTTGACCGGTGCCGTGATCGACGACGGCTTTCATCATCATTCGCAAGCTTTCGACCACATCTGGGTCGAGAACCTCGGTGGGTTCGGTATCGGACCCCGAAACCAGTGTCGGTGGGTGCCGCACTCCGGACGCAGCGGTTGCCGCGACGATTGCAAGGTTGAGCGGACTTGCGAGGACCTTTCCCTGTCCAATGGACGATGCCGCGTTCTCAACGGGGTCGGTGGAAACCTCGAAGAAGGAGTCTGCAGCCCGTATCCCTATTTCGATGTGGTCGCCGAAGCCGAACTTGTAAGCCATCTGGGCGATGGCTTCGGGTCCGAGATCTGCCGCTAGTTGGATGAATGCGGTGTTGCATGACTGGGCGAACGCATCTTCGAATGTCATCGACGACGGCAGCGATGCGGCGTTGCCGAATTCCTTTCCCGAGACGTTGACCGAACGTGGGCAGGAAACGAGCGTGTCAGGCTCCAGGCCGTCCTCGAGAAGGGCGGCTGCCACGATGATCTTGAACGTGGATGCCGGCGGGTATAGCCCGTTTGTTGTCCGCCTGAATCCGTCCGCGGGGGTACTCGCTGCTGCGCGGATCTCTCCTGTGTTGATGTCGATGGCAACGATCGATGCCGGAAGAGCGATGCCGTTAAGTGCTTTCTCAGCTGCCCGTTGTACGTCAAACGACAACGTTGTTCTCACGTCGGACGCAGGTGTTCCTTGGAATGCCTTGATCGTTTCGATTGAACCGTCAGCGCCACGTCGAACGATCCGTCTCGTGGGTGTTCCAGCGAGTTCACGTTCGAAGGAGGATTCGAGACCAGATACGCCCACTACTGAACCTGGCGCATACGGGCTTCCAAGGGCGGCCAATGACTCAGCGGTAACTTCACCGGTCGTGCCGAGCAGTAGGGCAGCCCCTCCCGGCTGAACAGGTACCCGTGTCGGCTCCAGTCGGAATGTCACTCCCGGGACCGGAAACAGACCGGGCCGAACCTCTACATAGTCCTCACGGCCAATGGTGGTCACCGGCAGGAACCAGTCGGGTTGAACGCCGGGCCTGTCAAGGACACCGTCGATGACATCGCCCGACACATCGAGCAGCTCCTCGAACGCGTTGACAACATCCTCTCGAGAAACGATCCGTTCCGGGACCAGCCCAATCGTGACCCGCGGAATCGATCTGGTCAGTGGCCGACCATCGGTGTCAGTGATCAGGCCGCGCTGCGGCCATGTACTGATGAGATCGAGCCGATCTCCAGCGCCGAGGGCTGGGTGCATGACCTGCTCATCCCAGACAACGGCCCAGTCATTGTCGTCGCTCAAGGTAAGGCTGACCCTGGAGTCATACTCCCACGTGCCGACGTCTTCGATCTCGACGACAGCGTGGAAGGGCACCTGGGCGTTTGCTCCGTTGATCTGAGGAGCACCAAGGGTGAAACGGACACCCATGACATGGAGCTCCTTCCACCATTCCCTAAGCGTGTCGTCAACCTGCGACTCTGAAGCCGATACGAGACCCGAGATCGTCGCCCAGTCAGAGCCTTCCCATGCCGTTAGGAAGCGTTCAGCGGTGAATTCGGGACTCACGCTTGGAACATCGACAGTGGATGGCCCGGCTCGATCTGAGAGGACTAAGAGTGTGACGGCTACAGCGACCCCAACCGCGACGACGACTCCAGCCAGCTTGCTGGCTGGCTGCAATTTGCCAACTAGAGAGTCGCCCTTGGTCATCTCATCACCGGAACCTCTCCCGAAGGCGCTCCACGACGCGTGACAGTCGGGACCTGATCGTCGACGATCGCGTCGCACGGATCACGGAGGAGCCAATCCCTCAACGAACCGGAGGTCTTCAACGAGACTGATAAGGTGATCGAGGCCCAGCCAGGACCACACTCGGTAGCTGCAGTCGTTGTTGAGCCACACCTGAGCGGTGGATTGTGGCAGAGTGCTTTCGCCTGTCTCTGGGTCGATGTCGTTGTACGGGCCGGTGGTCGAGGGTCTGGGGATGATCGCAAAGCTCCCGTCATCCCAGTCGAATCGGTATGCAGGCCATTGTGCCCAGTCAGGGAAGCCCTGGTCGATCGAGAATATGCTTCCGAGCGGGACGCCGTACGCCGAACGCCCGCAGTCCGTGCAGGGACTGCTGTCGCCTCGGGACCCTGGGCCGTCCGGGTTGTCATATGACACGGTGCTTCCGAATCCGCCGAGGCGCGGCACCGCGTCATCGTCTTGATCGACAAGTCCTAGGGCAGGACACACCTGGTGTTCGGGATCAGACCAGCCGAGAACCAGTTCTCTGGGAACCAGGCCCTTGTCGAGCGGCGGATTGGACCACGGTGCCGCTCCTGAACTGGCTATTTCGACGTGTGTCACGACAACCTCTACGTGCTGTTCGAACGTCAACGGGTCTCCCGGTTTAGGATCGGTGGAGACGATCGTGCCCCCGTCACCCTGTGTCGCTGGTCGTTCGACGAAGTCGACCTGATATGAGCCGCGAAGGCGCCACACCGCCTCGATGGATCGCCATGGCTTGCCGATGAGGTCAGGCATCGTTTCGGTGAGGGTGTCAGGTCCACCTACGATCCTTGCCCAGTCGCTGACCCCGTCGGATGATTCCCAGATGCCTGGTAGGCGATCCCCGTCTGTACCGACCGCTACGTATCGGTGTCCGTCGTACGTGATGCCCGAGAGTTGGAGAGTCCCGAGAGTCACGGTCTCCTCCCATCCGTCAGGCGTCCACAGCAATATGGCGCCCTCCCTTGAGATGCCGGGGTCGATGCGGTCGACCGATTGTGTTCCCGTTGCGACCACCCCGTCAGGTCCCTCAGCAATGTCACGGAGGTCGAAGTCCCATCCAAGATCCTGCTCGATTCGAGCCCACTCGCCGTCGGTATCGAGCACCAGCGTGATGAGCGCGTTTCGGTTGTCCATACCTGTGAGACCGATCGCGCCATCAGAAGCGTCGAACGCGTATAGGAAGCGTTGACCGTCGCGAATTAGGTCGGGGGGAATCTCGATGGTCGACCACGTAACACCATCAGTGGATCGGTGGATCCGTGTGCTGGTCGGGATCCCGTGACCCTGCTGCGAGAAACCGATCAGGACGAGCTCACCGTCGACGGCAGCCATGACCTCCGATACCTCGACCACGTCGAAAGATATCGAATCCCAGTCCAGTCCATTCGAAGTCGTGAACACCATGACTGTGGGCTCCTCGGAATCTTCCTCACGGATCACACCGATTGCGAGTATCTGGCCATTCCAGCTCGTCATCGACGAGATATTCCAAACGGTCCCTGTCTCAGCGGTGATAGCTGTTGGAACCCACAACGCGGCATCGGTAGAAAACCACGTCGATGCGCGGCCGGATTCTGGATCAAACCCAACCGCCACATAGCCCCACGACGCGGCAACGATCTGAGTCAAATCGACACTCAACCCCGGAAGGGCACCAAACGCCGTGCCATCAGGTGGTGGCAGAACCCCGATCGTTGTCGAGACGATCGGTCCGACCGGCAACGTTGTCACCGTCGTCGGCTCATCCACCACCGGATCGTCAGCCACCCACCGCACCAGGAACGGTACGAACCCGATCGCGACAGCCACGAAGACGAGCGCCACCGCGAGAACTAGTGCTGCAGGATATGAACGACCATCGACCGCAACGGCAGGTCGAACGGTTGGATCGACACGCTCTACAACATCTTCGTAGTAGACACGAAGCTGTATACCGAGATCAGACATCTGAGACCACCCCCAAACCATCACGCAGCTTTACGAGACCGCGCTGTACATGTTTCTGCACCGAAGAACGCGACACACCAGTCAATTCCGCAACCTCACTCTGGGTCCAGCCAAACCCTTCAACCAACACCACAGCCACCCGTTGGTTCCGCGACAACGACGCCAATGCCGCCGGAAGTTTCGGCTCGACCCAGTGCTCGCTTGCTGTCGAGACCTCTGGAGCAATTGGAGGTCTTTGACGTCGATAGCGACGCACCTTCGATTGCCCAACACGAAACAGATATCCAACGGGGTTCGACATGTCAGAAATGCGTTCCCAATGTTCCCACGCATACGCAACTGCTTCTGCAGTAGCTTCCCGACCAAGCTCTGGTCCGTATGCAGCAGCAAAGGCGAAAGACAGACGGCGCTCGGCGCCCACTACAAACGTCTCGAACTCGCTAACCGTCATATACCACCCGGGTCTCACAACAAGTAAACCATCGAACACGCACGGATGATGACAACGCTCAAATCTAGATGCTGATCTTACGAATCGGGTGATCTGACGGGCCTTACTAGAACCAAGATTTCATGCAACGGCACGCTGTCATCGTGAGGGAGGCGGACTAGCCCATCAGCGTTGGTTTTGCGACCCTCGCCAGCTCGGGGGATTGGGTCGAGTGGGTGATCGGAAGGCCTTGCGCCACAGGCCCGACTGTGGCGTGATCTACTCATGTTGTGCGACACACAGCGCTTCGAGTTCGACCGTTTTCTCTTGTAGGTCAACGGTTCTTCGGTCGAGAATGGAGTTCAAATAGTGTCCCGTCAGGTCCACGAAGAGAGAGGCGAAGAAACCTCAGCAATAGCTGTGGTTTCGGTGTGTCAGGCTCTATCCGCCGAACAGACGCCATACCCGGTTTGAGTGGCGTTCTTGGTTGAGCATCGATTCTGTGCTCCGCGTCGGCGATTTCGGAGTCTGATTACGGATCAGAAGGTTGGGGGTTCGAGTCCCTCCGGGCGTGCCACGGAAACCCTTGCACTCGGGGCTGTCGCATGAATGTGCGTGGTTCTCGCGTTTTGGTGTGCCGCGCGGGACCATGGTGTCATGGTGAATTTACGTACTGTTGAGCGGGATCAGTTGTTGTTGATGCCACCGTCGTTGTCTGACTGGTTGCCTTCGGATCATTTGGCGTGGTTCATTGTTGATGTGGTCGCCGAGTTGGATCTGTCGGGGTTCTATTGGTCGCTGCGGATCGACGGTCGGGGCGGTGCTTCGTACGACCCGGAAGTCATGCTTGGCATCTTGTTGTATGCGTACTGTGTGGGGGAACGATCGAGCCGCCGTATTGAGCAACGTCTCTGTGACGATGTCGCGTTCCGGGTGATTGCCGCGAACCAGCAGCCGGATCATGCCACGTTGGCCCGGTTCCGTCTTGGTCGCCTGGCGTCGATTTGATGTGGTGTTGGCGGCAGATTATCCGACCGCATGGCTGTACTCGGTTGCGCGGCGCGTGTTGGCCAACAAGCGAAAACGGTCGAGGCGTAACGAGAACACCGCGGAACGTGCCGGTGCTCTTGCTCTGCCGATACGGCTCGACGGCCCGGCAGACGATGCCATACACGTGCTCGAGCTCGACAAGGTGTTTACGGCGATGACACAGTTTTCCGACGCTGACCAAGAACTGCTCGTCCTTGCCGCGCTCGATCAGCTATCGCACGCCGAGATCGCCGTCGTGCTCGATATCCCAGTCAAGACGACCAAATCCCGCGTGTACCGGGCAAGACAGCGGTTGCAGGATCGGCTCGTCCAGAAGGAGTCGCCGACGAGGTTGCGCACCGCCCCAGAAGGAGGTATCCCCAATGTCTGATCCCGATGTTTTCGATTTGTTGCGCGAACTCGATCCGGCTCTTGGCAGTGAGCCTCCTGGCTCGAGCAGTGCATCCGCGCGGAGAATTCGCCGTCGAATCGCCGCGGGAGCTGGCGAAGGGCGTGGGCGAAGACTGGTTCGTCTCGCTGTCATCGTGGGAGGCGCGCTCCTTGTATTGACTGGTATTGCGATCGCGACGGTGTCTTATCTAGACCGTTCGGTGATTCTTCAGTCCGAGGGCCGAGAGCTTGAGCAGGGTACCGAGAGCTTGGGACGTAGCATCACAGTCGACGGTGCGACGTGGACCGTGATTGGATACGGAACGACCGACGGTTATAGCTGCGTCGACTTCGAACTGACGATTCGGGGAGTCTTCGAAGGCTCGATCGGTGATTGTGGCGAGCGTCCCGTGGGGCCGTTCTTCGGCGGGGGTTCCGGAGGGGTCCGAGATGGTGAAACAATGAGGGTTCTCTTGACGGGTAGCTCTGATCCGACGATCACTCGAGTCACCGCGACCGACGTTTTCGGGCATACCCTCACGGATCAACCCGTCGACGGGATATGGTTGATCGTTCCGCGACCAGACACATCTTCGTGGGTCGTAGAAGCGTTTGACGCAAACGGCGACAGAGTCGCCCGCATCGACATCGAGCACAGGTCGTAGGAGTGATCCGCCCTCAGCCTCGGGGTAGGCAAAGGCGGGCCACACTTGCGACCCAGCAGCCGCGGAACGTATTCTGCGCTGCCGCCAAGGGTTTTCTGCCTTGAGGGAATCGCCGAGTCGCTGCTGGGTCTCCACATCTCCGCCAGCCTGTCTCCCCGTCCCGTCCGATTGTGGACAAAGGAGTCCGCCCTGACGACGAAAACGTCGGGCGACGCTTGCCTAGGTCGATCTCTTGACCATACTTTCTGGATGGACGACACAATTCCATTCTCCGAAGTTGAGGCGCATCTATCGGAATTTGCAGACCGGGTGGAGCGACAGCACGAACGGATCTTGGTAACTCGCAACGGGCGTCCTGCGTTTGTTCTTGTGAGTCCCGACGATCTTGAATCTCTGGAAGAGACGCTCACCATTGTCGAGGACGACGACCCCATGGCATCGCTGCGGCGCTAGCTCTTGCAGACGTTGCACATCCAGGCGCAATCACGGCCGTCGTTGATCGTATCTAGCAGTTCGCGATCCGGATGAATCGGGCGGCGAGTTCTCTGACGGGGTCGTGGTCGAACTGTGGCAGTGGTGCCTGAGTGTTCGAACGGTCGCCTTGGATGTTCATAGTGATGCTGATTCCGCCGCAGTTGGCTGTTGCCAGCATCGCCCATCCGTCTGGTCCGATTCCATAACTCAACGTGACGCCGTCGACTTCGACTGAGTCGTGGTCGAGTCCAGAGCCGACGGTTGCGAAGACGGGGCTAGGACTGTCGCCCTCATAAACCCATGCGTAGATGGTTCCGTGCCACGGTTCCATACTTTCGTGGTCAAACGTGACATCGATTGGTGGAGGCCCTGAATCCTGCGTGCTCGAAGGTGAACGACGCTGAGGTTCCTCGACAATGTTCGTGGCTCCGATCGCTTCGAGGATATTCGTGATCCATTCGACGCTGTACACGTCGCGCAGCTCGTTGTTGCCATCTGCGGGGCTAACGAGAGTCGGGTCGAGCCAGGGAGAGGATGCCAGCAGGGCCGTGACATCATCGAGCGTCATGTTCGGTGCCGCTTCTATGAGCATCCATAAGGCAATGTACGGAACCTCAACGGCGGCATACCAACGTGTCACTCCGCGGTCGGAATCTCCCCATGCACGGTAGGTCAAGCCGCCACCGAGCGACACGTCTTGGCCTGCTGGCAGTACAGGTGGCATGTCAGGGGGCATGACTTCTGGCGGCGGTTCGGGATGGTCGTCCTGTGTGTTCCAGCCGACGATCCTGAAGGTGTCTCCTTCGAGGTTGCAGAAGGTCGCAGCGGAACCGCGAACCGGCTGCTCGAGGGCATCGAAGCCTGGAACAACGGCCACAGCAAGAGACACGACACATTGAACGAATCCCTCGGGGATCGTCATCCCAAGGTAGATCGCACCGGCACGGGTCTCTATGCGGTTCACGGTCAGTTTTTGGAGCATGGGTGCGGCAGCCTGCAGGTATTGCGGGTCAGGCGCGGGGAGTTCATACCCGGGCAGTTCCATGATGAAGTGGCGGCGCCGTCCGCCGGTTCTCACGCTCGCTTCGATCCCTCCATCGATCACCCAGCCTGTGAGGTTCTGACCTGAACCGATCGTGTCCTGGTGATATTCGCCACCGGATGCTTGGAGGGCGTCGTAGTCCACGTAGTCTAGAATGCCGCCGTCTGCGTTGCGGGTAACGGCCCTGGCGACGAGATTCCCCGTAGCGTTGAGGCCCGCCCATGCCATCGCTCCGCTCGGGAACTGAACCGCATCGAGACATGCAATCGCGTCGTCGCGGTAGACCGGGATCACCAACGCGACATCTTCGACCGTCACCGAAGTCCACGCCCCGAGGTCGGCGAACGCGCTCATCCGCGCGACCGCCCATTCTGCAAGGAGATCGTGGGCACCACACGCGGGCAGTTCAAAGAACGGAACCAGCAGCGGATTCTTGAACACAGCGCGCGGCACATCCTCGACCACCACCGTGGTCGCGGGAGAGATTTCTTCAGCCGCGATCGTCGTCGATGGTGGCGCGATCGTTGTTGTTGTTGTTGTTTTTTCCACGGCAGGCTCTATTCCTACCCACCGAGCGAGGAACGGTGCCAGGCCGATTCCAACCAGAACGAAGAGCGCGGTAGCGGCAAGAACCAACAGTGGACGATACGTCGGCTCCGATACGGACGGACTTGGTGGCGTCATTGGATCGACGCGCTCGACCACGTCCTCGTAGTAGCTGCGGATCTGGAATCCAAGATCAGACATCAGACTCGACTCCCAACTCTTGTCGTAAACTCGCCAGTCCCCGACTGAGATGCTTCTGAATCGACGACCGTGAAATCCCGGTCAACTGCGCGACTTCGTCTTGCGTCCATTCGAAACCCTCAACCAGCACGACCGCCAACCGCTGACGCTGCGACAAGGCTGCCAAGGCGGCGGGGAGCCCGGGCTCGACCCACGGTTCCCGGTCGATTGGTGCGTCCGGGGCGACCCGGGTTCTATGTCGGCGATGCAGACGCACCCGAGACTGACCGACCCGATAGAGGTATCCCACAGGATTCGACATAGCGGACAACCGATCCCAGTGCTCCCACGCGTACGCGACGGACTCGGCTGTTGCTTCCCGACCGAGCTCCGGTCCATACGCGGCAGCGAAGGCGAAAGACAGCCGTTGCTCCGCATCGCGCACGAACACCTCAAACTCCGAAGCGGCCAAAGCCCACCCGATCTCTCACAACAAGTAAACCAAATAGAACGCCTGGGTGATGACACGAATCAAACCCCAATATCGCGTTTCGGTCACGCACCGAGCCAGCCATGTCGTCGAACCTCCTCGTCACCCAATGAAACCGCCTGAGACGGCATTATGATGACCTAATCGCAAACATGACATCGGTTGTCATCATAAATCCGCTGACGAGGGTTTAGAGATACAAGAGACCGAGACGGGAGGACATCGCTTTGCGGAGACAGTCCGCGGTACGCGATGGAGGGATTCTCCTTTCTGTAGTGGTGGTCTTGCTGGCTGCAAACACTCCCGTGACTACTGTGATCGTCCAAGAGTTACCTCAATTGGCATGGGCGGCCCGCACGGGTGGTTCCAACGTTGACGAGGGAGCGGGAGTGGCGGTTGATACTTCTGGAAACGTCTACACGACTGGCCGGTCTTCCCAGACTGCAGATTTCGACCCTAGCCCGGCCACCTTCGACTTGACCGGCACGATCGGCTCACTGTCCGTCCAGGCTTCCTTCCCGGGTTCGAATGGGCCAATCGCGGTTTCTGTCCAAATTGGGGCGCAGTATTACTTGGATCTCGTAAGTTCCGATGGTGCGAATCGGCGACGGCTAAATCCGACGGATCCGTGGTACAACCAATCACGGCGAGCATGTCATCGGACGGGCTTCGGATCGCTCTTAATGGTTGCAGCAGCTTGTCCACTTGCGACTTATGGGTGATGGACGTAGACGGGTCAAATGGGCGTTACCTGACGACTGGTAGTTTCGGGGGTTGGTTTCCGCAATGGTCGCCCGATGGGTCCAGCATTGCGATCTTTAGCAATGACTTCGATATTTGGCTGGTGGGGACGGACGGTTCCAATTTGCGGGAAATCCACGACGCTCCTCGGAGAGCGAGATACCTCTCCTGGTCTCCTGATGGCTTGAGCATTATCTACTCGACTTCGTTCAATCAGTTTGGCGATATATTCTTGCTTGACGTTCAGAGTGGATCAGCGATTCAACTGACAGATGATCCCGCCCTGGAGGTTCAGCCTGATTGGTCACCTAACGGTTCGAGGATCGTGTACATGAGCCGTGCGGATGATTCAGCCGGATCATTATTCACAATGAATCCGGATGGAACCGATAAGAGAGCGCCCCTGACGAACGACACTGGTTCAGATTTCCAGTTTCCTTCGTGGTCTCCCGACGGGGCAGAGATCGCACATTGGCGAGGCGGTGAGCTCTGGGCGTACGAGATCTCTTCGCGGGCCTCGCGGCGTGTGGTTGGCGCTGATGCAGGCAGAATCTAATTTTTCGAATGGTTCCCCGCCGTCTCGACTGCAGATAGCGACGCCGACGGCGTTTCGGATACGGCCGATGATTGTCCGGGCACGGGTGTCGGGCTACCGGTGGACGACGCGGGTTGCTTCCAGGATCTCGCCGTCGAGTTCGACAGGAGCATTGCTCCAGATTCACTTTTTGAAACTGAGTCGGCAGACTTCGCAGTTGACGTCACGAATGTGGGCCAAGGTAGCCTCGTCACGGCGCGCCTCCTCGTTCTAGTGCCTGCGGCGTTCGAGATCACTAATCAGCCGTCAGCCACGCAGGGCAGCTGCTCGGTGATCGGCAATCTTGTTGACTGCCTGCTCGGGGAAATTGTCGAAGGTGCTTTTGTTGGGGCAGCATTTGGGATTACCTTGCCTTGCTTCGATTCGAACACGCGGTTCAACTTTGGGGCTTCTGTAGTGGCGGCTGATGATCTGAACAGCGCCAACAATGTCGACGTTTTGTCAATAGACGTCGAGGGGCCTTGCACTCGTTTCGAAGTGAAAGCTTTTTCAAGTGGGCCTCTTCTCGATGACGATCCGGCATCAGAGGCCTTTGTGAACGTCGTTGTGACGGTTAGCGGCAACCCGGAGAGCGTTGCGGGCGTGCCAGTTGTGATGACTGGCGAATACCTCGAAGGACCCATCTTTCTTGGCAACACCGATCCGTTCGGGCACTTTGAAACGAAGCTTCCGGTCCTCATTCCGGCCGGGGTGGTTGAGGCAACTTTCGATGCGACAGGCGACGGTGGTACGGGAACCACAACCACTGAGTTGTACGCCGGAAACCTCATGTTGGTTTGCAATACGGCACCGGCGACGATAAGCGAGTTTCTTTCCCTGACCGTGTCGCATGCAGGGTCATGGTTCGCCACAGCTAAAGCTTTGGTTGATGTTGCTTCTACCTATTTCGATCTGGAGTTGGTCCAAGAGTCGCTCGCCGTTGAGATTTGGCAATACACAGGAGCTAGCGGTCGAGGAGTCTATGCGACACGGATGCTCGCACTGCAGCGTGGAATTGTTACTGAGGATGTGGTCTTCTGGAATTGGCAGCGGAATGGAGACACTGCTCGGTACGTGCAGAAGCTTCACCGCTTGAACCCATTTGCTTGCGGTTCGCCCGCTTGACTACCTCCCACTCTTCCTCGACTACTCCTATGAAGAAGTCCAACAAGCAAAGACTGACATTCGCGACGCTTTGGGCCGTCGGCACTCTGGCTCCGTGGCTATTCCGGAGTATGTTCCGTAAGTGGTTCGTTGTTGCAGACGATGACATCCACCAACAGGATGATCCCCATTCCATCACCTTCTGAGGCTTCCAAGCGTGGTTGAAGAATCGAATCCACTCATATTGTGCGACCAATGGCTTTTCTAGGTCGCCTGTTTTCTCTTCTAGCTCAACGGTTCTGCGCTCCAGAATGGAGTTCAAATAACGAAATGGCGGCCACCGTCAGAAACGCTGCAATCCACCGAGCCATGCCTCGAGGCCACAAGCCGCACGCGGGTGCGCACATTTTCCACCCCAATATCAACCTGTTTTGGACCCTCGTGATGTGCAGCTGATCGAACGCCTCGAACACCGGCACGTTGCCATCCGAGAACCTGTGATGCGGCCCTGCCTCACGCACGCCCGGCGCGAGCACAGCGCAGAACTTGGTACAACTCGTTCGCGGCGTTCATCGAGTTGCGGGTGTCGGAGCGTGGCTCGGGATGGAACCGCTTGTCCAGCGGACAGAAAGTACTTCTTGGGAAGAACTTTGTTGTGGTCGCGTGGACACTAAGCGGATGGGCGCGACCTCTTGTGATCCCGGTGCGCATATATCCAAGAGAGCCCAGCTACCAGTGACGGGGACAGCAATCATCAAGACCGCCAGAGTCGCAAAGGTCCTTGTCGTGTATGCCATTGCGAGGATTGTTGGTGCGGGCTTCGCGGCCGTTCCCCTGAGCGGTTTTCAGGCAATTATTAGGACTCTGAAACGGCGGATACCTCGAAGGTCGGGCGATGTACCGCATGACGCGTCGGACAGTTCGGATAGACACGAAGAGAGTCCGGAAGCTTAGAGCGAAAGGTGAGAAACGACGCGGCTTTGGTGAATCGTACGGCGCGTCGTTCTCTCATCCGTATCTACTGTTGCCGACATACGCGAATGCGTGAGGATACGGGGGACGCCGTCGACGGTTCCATAGACGAGCAATGGCGAATCGCAGCGAGCGTCACGTCCAACAAACGGCCAGGCAGAGTTCCCGGGATCCGTAAATCACCACCAGGCACGGTACCTTGTGCCTCCCTTGCCTCTCTCGACTGCCCGCGAAGGGTCTGGATGCGCGTCCGAACTTCAGTCTGGGTTGATGAGAATGCAAGTTGCTACAGCATGAGCCATTACGCGTCCCGAATCGTCAACAATGTCGGCCTCGGATACCGCGACACGTCTCCCAACCGAGACGATCTTTCCGATACAACGAACCGCGCCAGTTGTAATCGTCAGCGGTCGTATGTAGTTGATTGCGAGACTCAGCGTTGCGTATCCCGTCCCCGCAGGCAGTGTCGATTGGACGGCGCAACCGGTCGCTGTATCCAGTAGGTCGCTGCTAACCCGCCGTGCACCGTCCCATAGGGATTGTAGTGAAACTCTTCCGGCGTCAAGCTGATCTCGACATGTCCTTCCCCGAAGTCTTGAAGAGTGAAACCGAGCGTCGCCGCTATGGGTGGTACCAGTTCACCGTTGGACCACGCTTTCAGGTACTCCTGGCCTGACAGCAATCTCGTCCGATCAGCGAGTCCTGTGGGTTCGAGCCACTCATGGGATCGGGTCCGCATGTTTTTCGTAGTCACCGCTCATTCTCGCGTCGTGGCAGCTCAGCCTTTCGCGCGCTCCGCCAGCGAAGAAGAAGTGTCGACAGTGATGGCTACGAATGAGGTACGTTGCCCTAACGCATTGCTGGAATGGTACGCTGGTAGCCGTATATCGTCAACCAGTGCATCATCGGGCTGACGACATCCGAACTCGGCGGGCTATCTCGTCTCGCGACCCTTCCGTCGGGCCGGGTGATCAGGTGGTTCTAACTGTCTGCCTTGGCATACTGTTTTCCGCTCTTATTACTGTCGTCATTTCCGCGCCCTGCCTTTCAGTCATTGCTATCTTCGGTAGGCGAATTCGGCGGTCGTAACCGACACTGCTATGGGACGTTCGGGCCGCTGTGTCATCCGGCTCGGCTTGCATCCAATCGGGCCGCGAGTCCGTCGATGATGATGTCTAACCCGAATGCATATTCGGTGTTGAAGTCGCATTCTGCCAGGTACGGTGCCATGCGAGTCACATTCGGGAATTCGTCGCCTAGTTGAGCCAACATAGATTCAACATCTACTTCCTGTGTTTCTGACGTCTCTAGAGAAGAAGCTTGCTGGAAGGCGTATCCCGAAGCGTGCGACCCGAGCATCTGTAGCGCGTGATGAGCGTCTTCGTCGTTGAAACCGGCGTCGTCGAGAATCGTCAGCAATCGTTCGAGAAAAACCAACATCCCGGGCCCCATGTGGGTGTGGGCGGACTTGAGTGAAAGCATCCAAGAGTGCGCCGTAAAACAATCCATCAATGACGTGGCCAACTGGCGAAGCTCCTCTTTCCATTCGAGGTCGCCCACCGGTAGAGAGATCGATCGAAAAACGTAGTCAACCATGCCATTGAGAATGTCCTCCTTGTTCTCAATGTGGTTGTAGAGGGACATTGCCTCCACGCCGAGTTCGGCACCGAGTTTGCGCATTGAGAGCACTTCAAGACCGCTGGTGTCGGCAAAGGACACGGCCGCGTCGATGATGAGTTGACGCGATAGGGGGGCGCGTCCAGCGTCTATATCTTCATCATGTTTCATGAAAAACCTTGATCAGGGGCTTGACAAGACTTACGGTGTACGTGTTAACATACACCGTACACTTACATCGTACACGTACGGGTGTATTTTTTCAAGGAGAAAAACCGCATGGCATTGGGACCCGAAAAACTCGCAAGAGCGAGTGCACTCAAACCGTGGAAGACAGTGGGAATCTGGATAGGCATGCTGCTGCTCGCCGGGTTCCTTTCCTCGCAGCTTCTCGCTGACGCGTTGACAACAGACTTCAGACTCACCGACAACCCCGAGTCTGAGCAGGCGAAAGACTTGGTAGAGGAACTGCGGGGAGAGTCCGCTTTTGTCGAGTTCATTGTTATCACCAGCGACACCGCCTCAGCGGGTGACCCCGACTACGTTGCCCACGTGACCACGGTGCAGAATGCAGTGATCGCACTGGGTCCCGAAGTGGTTAGCGGGGTCGGCTCGTTCGTCACCGAAGATGGACCCGTTTCGGAGTCGGGCCGCACGGCCCTGCTGCCAGTCTTCGTTGCAGGTGACGGGCGCGCAGAAGCCGGTGAGAGTGCCGAGTTCGTTAAAGATGTTGTCGCGGAAATCGCCAACCCCGCCGGATTCACGACGCTCATGGCCGGGCAGTTGACTCTCGACAATGACTTCACCACGATGGCTGAAGAGGATCTCGCGAAGGGTGAATCGATCGGCATCGGGGTTGCGTTGGTCGTCCTCGTAATCGTATTTGGTACCGTTGTCTCTGGGGTTATCCCTCTGATTCTTGGCATCGTTGCGATTGCGATCGCCGTCGGCCTTTCCGCCCTGCTCGGTCAGTTTCTCGAGCTGAGTTTCTTTATCGTGAACATCATCACGATGATCGGTCTCGCAGTCGGCATCGACTACTCGCTGTTTATCGTCTCGCGTTACCGGGAGGAGCGGGCGAGGGGACTCGCAAAAGTCGATGCAATCGCGCGGGCCGGTGGGACAGCAACACGAGCGGTGTTCTTCTCCGGTCTCACGGTGGTGCTCGCCCTGTTTGGCATGGTGCTGCTGCCAAACTCGGTGTTCCGTTCGATTGGGCTCGGTGCGATCCTTGTCGTACTCGTTGCTGTTGGCGCTTCAATGACGTTGCTGCCGGCCGTGCTTTCGCTTTTGGGTGACCGCATCAACTTGCTGCGCGTTCGTCGTTTTGTCGGTGCCGATGAGGGCAGGTTCTGGAATCGGATTACCCGCTTCGTCATGGGCCGGCCGATCGTTGCACTCGTCAGCTCCGTGGGCATCTTGTTGATCGCTGGAGCGGCGTTTTTCTCCATGGACACCGGGTTCTCAGGTGTGAGCACCATGCCAGACGATATCCCCTCTAAGCAGGCGTTTGAGATTCTCGACCGCGAATTCAGTGCGGGTCTCACGTCTCCAGTTGAGATCGTTGTCCGCGGCTCGGGAGTTGACGCGACCATCGCGGCTATTCAGGCGGACCTCTCGGCTGACGGTCGATTTGGTCCTTCGTTCATCGATCCGGCTGCAACGGACAATCTATCCATTCTGTCGGTGCCGCTGCTTGGCGATATCAACTCAAACGCTTCGCTCGACCTGGTTCGCGAAATTCGTAGCGATGTCGTACCCGCAGCTCTGGCGTCCGGTACCGAGGTGTTTGTCGGCGGACGGACCGCGTTCTCTGTCGACTTCTTGATTCAGACCGCGACCTACACGCCGATCGTGTTTGTCTTCGTGTTGGGATTGAGTTTCATACTGTTGACGGTGGCCTTCCGGTCGCTCGTCATCCCCGCAAAGGCCATCGTGATGAACCTGCTGAGTGTGGGTGCCGCCTACGGCATGGTGGTGTTGTTCTTCCAGGCTGGGGTTGGCCCAGCGTGGATCAAGAGCATTTCGTCATCGTTTGGGTTCCAACAAGTTGAGGTCATCGAGGCGTTCATACCGCTGTTCATGTTCTCGATTCTGTTCGGTCTGTCGATGGATTACCACGTGTTCTTGCTATCTCGGATCAAGGAGCACTTCGACGTTACCGGTGACAACGCTGAATCAGTTGCCTACGGGTTAAGAACGACAGGTTCGCTGATTACCGGCGCAGCGTTGATCATGCTTGGCGTGTTCGGTGGCTTCGCTGCCGGTCGTCTTGCAGGCCTCCAGCAGATGGGCTTCGGCCTAGCTGTCGCGGTTCTCATGGACGCCACGGTGGTGAGGACGATTCTCGTACCGGCGGCGATGAGGCTCCTCGGTGACAAGAACTGGTACCTCCCGTCGTGGTTGGAGTGGATTCCGAACGTCGCCATCGAGGGCACACCCGATCCGCTCCCAACCGAGGTCGAGTCGGAGTCTGAGCTGGTCTCTGTCTAGACCGTTAACTATCTAAATCGAGGGGGCCAGACGCACCCGTTGCGGCCTGGCCTCCTCGGTAGACGTTGATCCAACCTCACCCAGCGACACGGCGCCCGCCGCACGGATGGCGCACTCGCGTTCAGCTTGCCGCCAGTTTCAAGGTTCAAAATGGCGAGCTCGTTGCAGCACACGCCTATTTCGATCGACTCGACGTCATGACGCAGGCCGGTTTCATCCTCGTCCCGCCGGCCGGCTAACCGACGATGCGCGAGCGACAGCCGCTGTTGGCTTAGTACTAGGTGGTTCGTGTCCCGACGCGTCGGTGATCCGGCGAGGGCGAGGCGTCGGCATCACGCGAGGTCGACGAGTGCTTTTTCTACGCGGTCGCGGATTTCTTCGAAGCGGTTCTCCATTGCGACATCGTCTTCTTCGAATGATGCCAGCGCTTGCTTTTGGGCCAGATAGTCGATGTTGGTGACGCCGGCCTTTGACTGGAGCATCCTCCACGACTTGCGGCGTTCAACCGCAAACAGCACAAGCTGACGTGAAATCGCGAGCGTCTTGACGTTCCCCGCGGTGTCCTCTGTCTCGATGTAGACACCGAAGTCTGGCACGTACGAGCGATGTGTCGGGTCGAACACACTGCGCTGGACGACATCGTTCTGACGGATCAAAAGCAGCATGTCGTCGATGTGTACAAGGCCCTCGACGTCTTTCACGGGTCGCAGATGACGACGGAACCGAGCCTCGGTCGCAGCGAAATGCGCCACCGTGTATTTGAAGGTACGTTTCGTCTGCTTTGAGGTGATCTCGGCCCAATCGCGGTCTCGATTCGGGTTGCCGGAGATGTTGAGCGTTTCCTGGTAGGTTTCGCCAAGCTGAGGATTCAACACGAATTGAGGCATCGAGCGGGCGTCACGGACAAGGCCGGCCTGGAACGTTGAGACGTCGTCGGCGACACCGTGCTCGGGCTGACACGAGGTGTATGACTGGATGAATGCGGTTCCCCGATAGTCGAGGGCCTCGATCAGCGCCTTGTAGAACTGTGCCGTGTTAGCGAGAGAGATCTGCGCAACGTACGCCGACCCATGGCCAGAAATGAAAGACTCGGCAACACCCTTCTTCTCGGTCAGCTTGCCCTCGGTGGCAGCCCCAAACGAGTTCATGTCACCACCACCGGGCATCGGTGACGAGTCAGAGTTTTGACCGCCGGTGTTCGAATACACTTGGGTGTCGAGGAGGAGCATCTTGACGTTTGGCCGGTTCTGGAGGACCACCTTGGAGACGTTCTGGTATCCAATGTCGCCCATGCCGCCATCTCCGCCGATCGCCCACGCCTTCGGTAGCTCGCGCACCTCTCGGTCGGTCATCAAGGTGTCGGTCATGTGGGTCATGACGAAGAACTCTCCCTCTGTGACACCCTTGCAGCTGCTGATGAGGTCCGCGATGCGTTCGGGGACTACAGACCTTCGTGCGTGGTCGGCAATGAAGCTCTCGCCGAGCAACCAGGTCACGGTGGCGCCGTCCTGGAACAGCGAGTTCATCCACGGGTAGGGGTGGGGGTTGTTCGGAGGGGTCGAGCCGTACACGGTGTTGCATCCGGTGTGAGCTCCCATCGCCATCACCGACATGCCGTTGGGAATGGTTCCGTCGAGCGCCTGGAGGTCGCGATGGTTGAATGCATCCTGGCGCATTGCGGTTGTCAGCGCATCGAGGACCTCCTCGTCCGTGAGCGGGCCCCGATCCGAGAGCCGCTGGTCGGTGTCCTCCTCGGTCTCGCCACCAAGTCCCATCAACGAGTGTGCGATCAGTCGTTTAAGTCTGAGATAGTTGGGTTCGTCTGCTGTCCGGATGGCATCGAGCATCGTCCTTCCGTCGCTCGTGAGTTCGTCAGCCTTCGCGTCTAGCCTGTCGGCCTTGGCGTGATACAACGGACGCATGTATGCCTCGGTGAGCGATGCTATTGCACGCAGCACGCTTTTCTCGCCACATCCCGCGCAGGCTCCGTCGCCTGACACCAACGCCTCGTAGTTTGTGCGCACCATGAGGTGATTCTTGAGATGCGCCGCGCTGGAGGCTGCGGCGTCATTCGGATCGAACCGGCCAAGATATTTCTTTGGCGTATCGGGCAGCAGATCGAGGAAGTTCGTTCCCGAGACATGGTCGGCGTTGAGGCGCGGGGTTTCGGCGGCCATCTCGAGAGCCTCCCAAGGGCATTCGAACACACACTCGCCGCAGCCCTTGCACAGGTCCGACACCATGATTGAAAACAATCCGCCGGAGCCCGGCTCGGACCGTTCCTTTGATCGAAATAAGTGGGACGTCTTTGTGTATGCGAACGGAACCCGCTCGAACAACTCCATGAATTCGGACCGGGATGTCTCTGAGACCGTGTCGATCTGTGCGACCTCGTCGCGCATGATGTCGACGAAGGGGACTTTCCCTTTTTCGAGCACGATTTCCTTCATTGCACCGCGAACACGATCTTCAAGGTCAGGGAGCGCAGCAACCATCTTGGCCCGCTCACCTCTGTCGAGGATGTACCCGTTGGCGGCGCGCTCAAAGACCACATCGAAATCTTGCGCGACGTTGGGAAGCGCCGTGTCGGGGCAAGCAACGATGCAATCCATGCAGGCTGTGCAATTCTCCGCGATCCACACCGGGGTCTCGCGTCTAGCAACGTACTTAGAGGCGGTGCGGCCAGAACCGGCTGCCATCATTGATACGGACGACAGTGGCGTTGCAGGCTGGTCGTAGCCGAGCCCGGCCTTGAACTCTTTGTCGAACGTCGACAGCCTCAAGAGGGGGATACGTACCTCTTGGCCCGCCGCGGGTTGCGCAAGGGGGACATCCACCGTGCAGGATCCACAAGTCTCGAGCGCACCCAAGCGCATGCTTGAACCGTCGGGAGCGTCGACCGGTCCGTACGGAATCTCGGTGATGAGTTCGCCCCCCCTTGTCATAACCTCCATGTTCGATTCGACGACGGCATCGCCGAAACGCCCAAACTTCTTAACGTACTGGGCCCGTACGATCTCTCGGTAACGCTCTCGTGTCACACCGTAGGTTTCGAGCATCCCTGACACCGCAAAGAACGCGCCAAGGAACGCGTTGCCCTGCATCCGCAGCTGGAGTTCGGGGCGGTCCGTCGCCTCGCGGGCAATCTTGAACCCGGGCAGGGTGACGATGCGGACTTTCTTGTCGATGATCTCTTGTCGGTATTTGGCGGGGATTCGCTGCCAGACGATTTCTGGATCCTCGTCGGACTCCCACACGAAGGTACCGCCGGGCTTGATACCGAGCAGTGGATTGGTGTGGGTGAAGATCTTCGGATCGGGGCACAGCACCACGTCAACGTGGTGAAGGTCGCAGTTGACTCGGACGCGCTCAGGCGCCGCGACGAGGAAGTACGAAGTCGGTGCACCCTTTTTCTCAGACCCGTATTTTGGATTAGCCGATACGTGGATGACTTCCTTGGGTCGCCCAAATTCGTCGGTTTCGGTGTGCTTCGCGATCAGGTCTTCGCCGATCGCACCGATCACCTCGGAAAGGTTTTTGCCGGTGGTGATCATTCCCCATCCACCGATTGAGTGGAACCGAACCGCAACCGAGCCCTCGGGTAGTAGCGATGGCTTCCTGTCAGCGACGACGGCGTAGGGGTGATCTATACCAAGCGTGAAATACAGCGCTCCTTCGGCGGCGGTTTTGCCGTCCTGGCGTGAGATAGACCCGGTGGCGTACTCGTACGCTCCGATGATCGCTTCGGGTCGAAAATCTCGTGACCCCAGGCCGTAGGAACCGGACAGCACGACTGGCATGTCGCTTGAAGCGATTCCAGCAATGTCAGATTCGTACCCTGCGGTGTGTACTTCGTGCGCTTTGGAGAGAACTGCGCGGATCTCCCTGGTTAGCTGGTTGTCGCCCGAGAGGGCGTCGTCGGCCCGTTCGAGGATGATCACGTGCTTCTTACCCGCAAGGGCAGCCGCGATCGCCGCCTCGGGGAATGGCCGCAGCACATTGAGGTGCACCGACCCGACCTTGGCGTTGTCGTTGTCGCGTAGGTAGTCGATCGCCGCTTCTATGTTTTCCGCGGCCGAACCCAGAGAGACGAACACGACATCGGCGTCGTCGGTTTTGTACTTGCTCACTAATCCATAACTGCGCCCGGTCAGTGTCTCGAACTCGTCGTACGCAGCTTCAAGCATCGGGAGGATGTCCTCGGAGAAGTTGTTCCGCCGCGCAACGACCCCATTCATGTAGTGCTCCTGGTTCTGCACCGGTCCGAGAAGCATCGGATTTGTCAGGTCCATCATCAGCGGAACCCGCCGTCGAGTCGGTCCGAACAGCTCGCGTTGAGCAGCGGTCGGGGTCTCAATGATGTCGTCATGTGCGCCGAGGAACTCGCGGATCAGGTCGGCCTCGTGTTTGTAAAACGTGCGTTCGAGATGCGACGTGAGGAAGCCATCCTGGATGTTGATGCCTGGGTTCAGCGACAATTCGGTGACCTTGCGGATGATGAGCGCCTGGTCTGCGGCCTGCTGGCTGTCCTTTGCGAACAGCATGATCCAACCGGTATCGAGGGCGGCGTAGATGTCATCGTGGCCGCAGTGGACGTTGAGGGCATGCTTTGTCAATGCTCTCGCGGCGACCTCAAGCACCATTGTGGATAGCTTGCCAGGAGCGTGGTAGTACTGCTCGAGGCCGTACACGATGCCCTGCCCCGAGGTGAAGTTGACGGTGCGGTGGCCTGTCATCGAGTATGCAATCGCTCCACCTTGGGCCGCATGTTCGCCCTCTGTTTCGATCGCGATCTTGGCATTTCCGAAAACGTCGAGCACACCCTCGGCATACGCAAGCTGGTAGTTTTCGCCCATCTCCGTCGAAGGCGTGATCGGATAGAACACACCCCCCTGAGTGATGCGGGCCTCGGTGTGGTAGGCGACCAGTTGGTTGCCGTTCGTTGTGATCCGAATACCCGGATACTTTGGGATAACTTCTGTCACAACGCACCTCCTGCATAAGACAGACGATTCTTTTTGAGTTTAGTCCTTGACAGGGGTCTATGAATGGGGGCACGTATTCCAAGTTGCGTCTTTGCGCCGCCAGCGTCATTGTCCCAGCCCGGTTTCGGCTAGCGTCGGTCTGGAAATCGAGTTACCACCTAGAGGATGACATGTATCTGGTTCGTCGCGTTTACACAATCAAACCTGGACAGGCTCGCAAAGCTGCTTCGCTGGTTCATGAGATGGGGAAGGCATATCAAAAGGCAGGGACCCGTTCTGAGAGCCGAGTGTATTTCAACAGTGGGACCACCCCTGGTGAGCGCAACACGGTCGTAATGGAGTGGACCGACGAAACGTTGCGCACGCCGTATCGAGACGGCAGAGCGCCGGTTGAAGGTCTTGACGACGTGCGATCGGAGTTCCGAGAGATCGCCAGCGAGTCACACATCGAGTTTTGGGAGCTCATGACGGACGACAAGCAGATCTAAGCCCGGCTGCAAAGGACGCGCATCACGGCGTTGGTTACAATCAGCAGGGTACGCGAGACGACGCATCGCTGAAGACGTAGGCGGTGCGTTTCTCAGTGCTGACATCAACGGAGGGCATAATTGTGACGGCAAAGAGATGGCGGGTTGGCGTTGTACTGATGATTTTGGTTGCGTCAGCGTGTTCATCGACGGGTGGGGCCGTGACGACAACGACGACGAGCGACTCCGGTGATGCAACAGGCACCACCTCGTCTGATGTTCCGGAGGAAACAAGCGCCCCGGCTCCGGATGTCGTCCCGCCGGCGCCCCCGAGCAGCGAAGGATTCGACCCCTTGTTGGGCATCAGGCCCGAATTTGTCAACGATGACATCCCGCTTCCGTCGATGATCCTTTCAGCTCCGGGCGACGACTACCTCTATATGGTCGACAAACGCGGCACAATCAGGGTGTTCGACGCAGACCTCAACAAGCTTCCCGACCGCATGATCAACATTCGCGACCAGGTGGCGTCGGGCGGGATCGAGCAAGGGCTCCTCGGGATGGCATTTCATCCCAACTACGCACAAAACGGGCGTTTCTACTTGTACTACGTCGATTCAGGCGGTTCCCGCACCCTCTCAGAGTTCACTGTTGAGAGCCATAATCCACCGATTACGGACCCGTCTAGCGAAAAGGTGATGTTCAAGCGGCAGCAGGCCGAGGGGGTGGAGCCTCGTCACTACGGTGGTTTCCTCGAGTTCGGTCCGGACGGCTATCTGTACGTTTCTATCGGCGATGGCGCCAAGTCGCGAGACAACGGTCAAAACCCGAACACTATCTTCGGGACGATTCTCCGTCTCGACGTCGACGGCGGCGACCCGTACGGTATTCCGCCGGACAACCCCTTTGTCGACGGCGGAGGAGCGCCCGAGGTTTGGGCGTACGGCCTACGCAACCCATGGCGATTTGATATCGATCCCGTGGACAACCTCATATACATAGCCGACGTTGGGCAATCCGCAATGGAAGAGGTCAATGTCGTGTCTCTTGACGGTGGTGGCTACAACTTTGGCTGGGATGAGGTCGAAGGGACGAAGTGTTTCAGGAAACAGGGATGTGATCAGTCGTCCTACGTTGCGCCTCTGGTCACCTACGGCCACGAGGAGGGTTGCTCGATCACAGGAGGCGTCCTATACCGTGGTTCGGCGATCCCCGAGTTGTTCGGTCACTATCTCTACGCGGATTGGTGCACTGGATTGGTGCGGAGCTTCAGAGTTGTCGACGGTGTTGCTGTTGACGAGCAGGATTGGAGCTCGGCGTTCCAGGGCCTCCAAATCAACACATGGGGCACTGATCCTGACGGCGAAATGTGGATCGGCACTTTCGATGGCTCGGTCTACAAGATCGTCCCCGAACGATAATCGCCTATCGGCTCAGCGCTTCAGCGTGTGCCGCCGCGAGCGTGTCGGCCCACACGATCGGATCGTCGCCGACGATCGAGACCCACACCTCAAAAACTCTGCCTCCCTTAGAGAACGGTTCGCCGATACCTTCTTCAATGAGGCCGGTCACATGGCTCTTTGTCGTCTTGATGATCAGCTTGCCTTCTCGGTTGACGAGGGCAAAGAATTCGCCTCTGACGCGCAAACAGGCGTGGCCCATCATCGTTCCCAATTCGGTGTGGTGGTCGGCGAGCAACGGTTCTGCCAGTCCCTAGAATTGGTCAATCATCGGACTCGGCATATCAGAGTGCTCCGAGCCACAGATGCACCGCAAAAGCGACGGACAACTCGGCCGCCGCCTGTTCGACGAGTCCGTCCGCCGCGATGTCGATACCGGTAGCAAGCCAACGTACTTGGAACATCTTGTGCCGCAGTAGCGCTGCATGACGATGATCGTCTGCGTACGGTGCGGGGGTTCGTTTGAGAGATTCTCCGACGACTTCGGCGGATCGATTCGTGCGGAGCGACGCAATCGCTAGTACCAGGCCGTCGCCATCGGCGGCAATTCTTGTACGCCACCTGGCGACGTCGGCGAACACGACTCCGGATGCGAATCCTGCTGATTCGGGCGCAATCCGTACAAACAGCGTGGGTGCCGTTTTCTTATCCGGTCCCTCCCAAAACCGAAACAACAGGTGATCCTTGTATGGTGGTTTGTCAGGCGAGAAGCGTCGGTCGTTGTTGATCGGTGCAATCGAGCCGTTTGTCCTCGGAATCCCTTCAATACCCGGAGAAATGGCCTCCGGGAGAAGCGGTACGATCGCGGATATAAACGCCTTCGCCGGTTCCGCAATCAGGGTTAGATAGTCCTTCTTGTGCGCCTGAAAATCTGTCGTTGTCATCGACGACATCCGCCCCAGGAAATCTAGGCCTTCAGCGCCGAAACCGTTGAACATCAGACTCCAATCCTTGGTGGCTACCGGTCTCATGGCCTCCACGATTGACGGCGCGCCGATTCGACATCGTAACGTTGCGGTCGGCGTGGACGAGATCTCTTGACTCGGTTCCGTCGCGCTGCTCGAGTTGAGAAGTCTCTTAATATCCCAGGCCGTTGTGCCGACTTTCATTGTATGTCCGAAGTTGCAGGCAAGAGTGTGGTAAAACACCGCGGGGCGACGGCTGTCTCGGTCGTGGCCGCGGTCGTGGCCGCTGTGTCCCTAGGCGCCCTCCTTGTTGTGACATCAGGAGCAAGGACGGTTGCGGTCACCTCACAGGCCCTTGAGTGGTCAAACGCGGTGTCGGCGGCCTCGGCTGCGACACGCGCCGCAAACTCACAAGCGCTGGTGTTCGCAGTCGACTTCGACCTCGGTGTAGCCTCGCCGCAGGCTAGGAGCGTTGCCCTAACCGAGGCAAGGAGCAGCCTTGCTGCCCTGGAATCAGCCGCTGCCTCGCCTCCGGGCGGTGCACAGCAAGAATCGGTATTAATAGCGGTTCGAGATCTTCAGGTAGCCGCCGCAGACACGATCGAAGCCCTCGAACGCGCCAACCTTTTCGAGGCGGACCGGCTCCACAGTGAGGTCTTTGCACAGGCCTATCAGGATACATCCGCAGCCCTGTTCGTACAACAGGCTGCTTTCGCCACCGCGGTTCTGGATGCAGACGGGGTCGCTGCACGTTTTGAGTCGGTGACGCAGTTGCTGATAACGTTGCTGATTCCTGTGGGTGCAGTGTTGGCATATCGAAGAGTTGTGGCACGACAGCAGCGAGAGCGAAAAATTATCTTCGAAGCGCGATTGTCCGCCGAAAAAAGGTACTCCAGGTCTAAGGACGAGTTCTTTGACGGCATATCGCACGAACTCAGAACGCCCCTTACTGCCATCTACGGGCTCTCTGAACATCTCGTTGAGCACGGACTGGGCGATATCGGTGAGGCCGAAGAGCTCATTGCGCTCATCCATCGCGATTCTGCAGAGTTGTTCAGGATGGTCGAGGATCTTCTGATGGCTGCCCGTCTTGACGATGGCCTGTTCAAGGTGGACCTCGCGTCCGTCGACGTCCGGGCGGTGTTCGACGGTGTTGCCGGTTCACTGAGGCGGTCGGGCGTCACTGTCAGTGTGGAAGGGACCGCGTCGGCTCATGCCGAACACCGCTTCCTCACCCATGTCGCACGCAACCTGTTGTCGAACGCCTCCACGTACGGCGGGGGAGAGGTCCTGGTGAAGATCAAGGAGCGCGCCTCGACTGTCCGCATCACGGTTGCTGACGACGGACCCGGTGTCGACCCCGCCACCGTCGACACTTTGTTCGCCCCGTTAGTCCACGACGGGTCTGAGGTGCTGCTCGTCGGCAGTGTCGGACTTGGCCTTGCTGTCGCCCGCCTGCTTATCGAGGTTATGGGAGGCACGATCCAGTATTCCCGGATCGATGGGTGGACTGTTTTCACCGCGACACTTCAGGCCGACGGTTCGGACGCCGCTGTCAAGAGTATCGCAATGCCGAGTGATCCGTTTGCACCTGCTCCGTCGCCCGAAAGCGGAACGGCTCCTCCGGGACAAATCGCGATGGGCGCCTAGGGAACTATGAAATCCATACGACTGATTGCGCTCTGGGTTCTCGGGGTAGCTCTGGTCGCAACGGCAGCCCGAGCCGAGCAGACGGTGACGGTCGCTGACAACTTTTCTTCTAGCGGTTACAACGGCTCAAGCGGTTCGGCGCCGTGGGCTACGCCTTGGATAGAGCAGGGGGACGACGGTTCTCCCTCGGGCGGGTATTTTCAAGTCCTCTCGCACGCTGCTTGCTCTGGACCGTGTCTCTGGGTGGACGGTGGGCCAGACCTGCAAAACAGGTCGGTGGTTCGGACCGCTGACCTTGAGGGAGCGACGAGTGCGACCTTCACTTTTTCGTACCGGCGGGTCTCTTCATCCGCTCCGCAGGGCAACGGGAAGCTAGAGGTTGCAGTGTCGGCGCTTGGAGCTTCCTGGAAGCCCTTGCTGAACATCTTGCTCAAAGATGTTGATGCAAGCACCCAATGGGTCAACGTGTCGATCACGGGCTGGATATCGGCTGGCACATCCGTCCGATTCCTAGGGAGGGTCGGTGGTGACACAGTCGACCTCGTGATCGACAACGTCTCCATCGAGGCCGTCTACCCGGGCTCTCCAACAACAACCACCACATCCACGACCACGACAACAACCACGATCCCCGGGTCATCGACGTCGACCACAACAACGTCGACGACCATTGCGCCCCCCATCGTCACTAGCACTACTACCACCGTGCCGGCATCGGTGCCGACCACGACGCTGCATCCAAGAACCCAAGACATCGAGGATGTAGATCCCGCGCCGATTCCCACGAGACCGCTAGGACCAACACCAGACCTTTCGGTTATTCCACGGTACGTTGAAAAAGATGGTCTCGTCACGATGTTCTCCGCCCCGACCCCACAACCCGTCGGCCTAGCACACGCCGACTACTCGCTCCGCCCCATGACTGACCTTGGGGCCACAATGCGATCAGCTGTACGCACGCTGCGTACGAACCTTGTTTCTAGTGGTGTTTTAGGTGCGTTTATCGCGTATATTGGGATGCGGGGCGTTCGCGATGATGAAGAGGACGAGAGCGGACTAGCCTGACTGTTACCGCCGTTCGTTCTTGACCCGGGTAAGCGGCAGGCGGTAGTGGCCACCGAAGACACGGCCTGCGGCGTGTATCCCTATCTGTGCGTACACCGCTGCCGGAATCCCTATGTCGCCGAGGATAAGTTTTCCGGCGTCACTTGAGCACAGGCCGGATTTCGGCAACGCCAGCGTGAGTGTTGTGTCTGCTTCGATAGCGGCACCGGCCGCTGCACCAGTGGTTGCGTCGACACCTGAAGGAAGGTCGACCGACAATACGGCACTGGCAGAATCATTGGCCCATTCGATCAGTTCGAGCGATCGACCCCTTAGAGCACCCGTGAGGCTGTATCCGATGAGGGCGTCGATGATCAAACTCGGCTCTCCCGTTGGATCTTCGTGTACAGCACCGCCGCTATTTCGATAGACGTGTAGCTGTGCAGCAGGGATCTCCCCCATACCGTCGACCGAGGTGATGATCACCGTGACGTTGCCTCCGTGGTTTCTCAAGTGCCGGGCCGCGGTGATCCCACCACCGCCGTTGCCGCCGGTGCCGGCCAGCACAACGATGGGCACATCCGGCCAGTCGCCACCCAACATGTCGATTGCCGTGAGGGCGACGTTCCTGCCAGCGTTTTCCATCATTTGGAACAGGTTGGGACCCGTCTCCTCGATCGCGATCCTGTCGATCTCGCGCATCTCGGCTTCACCGACGGACGGGACGGGGTTTCCGTGGTCGTCAGTGAACGTACAGCCGGGATTGCTCATAAACCGCACAATAGACCGGTCCTGCTGCCGTTCGAATTGAAAATCCTTGCGGCGGGCGCGTCCGTACGCAACACTTAGCTGATGCAAAACCCCGAGACGATCATCTTCGATGTCAACGAAACTCTTCTCGATCTGGATGGTCTTCGTTCGGTGCTTATAGACGCGCTCGGCAGCTCTGAGAGCCTCGCGGAGTGGTTCTTCAGGCTGCTGCACGGCAGTCTCGTCGCCAACGAAACCGACCGGTTCCGTTCGTTTGAGACCATCGCCGTCGAAGCGTTGGCGGCCATCGGACTCCGCGCCGACATAGACGTTTCTGCCGACACATCCGAGCTGATCGTTGCTGCGTTCAGGTCGCTGCCCGTCCACCCCGATGTGCCCGACGCCCTCGACCGGCTCCGTAGCGCCGGGTGCCGGATCGTTGCCCTATCCAACGGGTCGAGCGAGGGCATCCCACAGCAGCTAGAAAGCGCTGGCATCCTTGACAGGTTCGACCATGTCCTTTCTGTCGACGAAGTCCAAAGATTCAAACCACACCGAGCGGTGTACGAGGCAGCGCTGTCCAGACTGGGGATTGTTGGATCACAGGCGCTGATGGTCGCAGCGCACGACTGGGACATCGTTGGGGCGCGCAACGTCGGTATCGGCGGAGCGTTCGTGACACGTCCCGGTGTGGTGTGGACTCTGCCCGACCGACAGCCCGACATTGTCGTGGCATCTATCGCTGGGGTGGCCGACGCCCTCGGCGCGTAGCTATGACCTGCGGGCAGACCGAAACACCCCACGTACGACCGTGGCATCGTTAACCTGCGGGTGTGAAAATTGAAAAACTGCTTCTCCTATCGGTATCAATCGCGCTTGTTGCTGCATCCTGCACGTCCTCGACACAGGTCACAACTACGGATCCGGTACCCGGCCCCACTACGACCCAAGCGGCGTCAACGACGACAACGCAGGTCGCTGACACCACCGTTCCAGGCGACGACGGCCCCGATCCTGCCGTGGTCGCCGCCCTCAAGGCCCAAATCGAAGAGCTCATCGACATCACCGAAGACCTCCGGGGTCTCGAGTTCATCCGGCGGCCCGAGGTCGTGGTACTAACGGTTGAGCAAACAGCAGCGCGGGTCCGTGAAGACATCGAGGAAGAGCTCGACCCGGTGAGTCTCGCTGTCGACGATCGCATGTTTCGCTTGCTCGGCATGATGGGACCCGACGATGCGCTTGCTGAGATTTATCCAGAACTGTATGCCGAGCAGGTTGCCGGCTTCTACGATGGCGACACCCAAGAACTCGTCATTGCCGGCGACAGTGACGAACTCAGCCCGCTGACGAAAAGCGTGGTAGTCCACGAACTCATACATGCGCTCACCGACCAGTATTTCGGCTTCCATGACCAGATGGTCGAACTTTCCGATGCAGATGGCCGCAGCGAGGACGTCGCCGCACTACAGGCGCTCGTCGAAGGCGATGCCACCTACTTCCAGTTCCTCTATCTGCAACAACTGTCCGTGCTTGAGCAGGTTGCGATGCTCGCCGAGGCCCAAGAAGTGCCGACAGACGTTCTCGACGCGGCACCCGAGTTTCTCTCTGAGAGCCTCGGGTTTCCATATACCACCGGCATGATCTTCGTCCAGAATCTCATCGACCTCGGCGGCTCTGTGGCCCTGGATACCGCGTATGGCGCAGTGCCGGCGACCACAGAACAGATTATCCATCCCGAACGCTATCGGACCGGCGAAGGTGCGAGCATTGTTGAAGACGCACAGGTCACCCTCGACGGATGGGAACTCCAAATCACTGACACGCTCGGTGAGTGGGGTCTGAATCTGCTGCTACTCGGTTCGATTTCGCGTGGCAACCGTGTCGTTGTCACAAACGGTTGGGGCGGCGACTCATACTCGGTGTATTACACCGATGATCAGATCGCATTCGTGTTCAGCTACGTTGGTGATTCGGAGGACGACGCGTCCGAGGTCACCCAGGCTCTCATCGACCACACCCGCAACACTCTCGCTCTCGGCGAAGGCGTCTCCGATGGCGGTGGGCAGTTGTGGGAAGTCGATGGTCGGTACGCGTTCATCGACCGTGCTGGAGACGGGCTCGTGTACATCCTGTCGACCGACATAGACGCAGGTCGATCGATCCGTTCACAGGTCTCGGCTCCGTAACCGACCGCTTGTCGGTACGCCGTTAGGAAGGTCTTCCGCCGCCGCGGGACATGGCCTATGTTTAAGGAGCTGACTCGCGCTCGAAGAAGTTGCCCTGCGTTCGACGCGGCTGCTCACGGCGCGTTTGCGACCCTCGGTGGAGTGAGTGAGAGAGTGGAACACCAGCCAAGAATGCCGGTTTCGGGTTATCCGCGCCCGGCGTTGGGTCGTCGACCGTGGTTTGCTTTGCTGCGTCTTGCGCGCAGTTTGCGACGTTTTGCCTTAGCCATAGTGCCAATACGGTACCAGCAATTCTTATGAACCCACGAATCCGCGTGCGAGTGGTCGACGCTCTGGGCAGCGAGTGGACACCAATACTCGCCACCTCTCGGCGCACCCGACGCCGTGGGCTTCGACCCCACCCGACGGGGCGGTCCATGATCTTTTCAGGCCGTTCCGTCCACAGTGTCGGCATGCATGCGCGAATCGGGGTAATCGCGATCGACAGAACGGGCAGGGTCGTCGGGACAACGTGTCTGTATCCGAACCGTCTTGTGCTGTTCGCAAAGGCATCTCTGATACTCGAGGTCCCGTGGTGCTCTCGCCTCCCCAAACTCGGGGCTCAGCTCGTTGCCGAAACCAAACGGGTCGACAGAACGGACATCGAGGCGAACAAGGTCTGCAAAGGCCACGATGGCGAAGGCCGCACCGCAGGCCGCTGCTGAAATCTCGTATCCTTGCTCTTATGCAGGGAACCCTCGCACTATGTGGCACGCCGATCGGAAACTTAGGCGACGTCTCGAAACGGCTCGCCGACACGTTGCGCACGGCCGACATCGTGTATGCCGAGGACACCAGGCGTACCAGCATCTTGCTTGGGCATCTCGGGATCTCAACGCCGCTTCGTTCCATGTTCGTTGGGAATGAAAAGCTAAGGGCGGAAGAGATTCGTAAACGACTGTCTCTTGGAGAATTCGTTGTAGTCGTGACGGATGCCGGGATGCCTGTTGTATCCGATCCAGGCGCGTCGGCAGTTGTAGCGGCCGAGGCTGCGGGAGCCATCGTCACGGTGATACCAGGGCCCAGTGCCGTGAGTGCCGCGCTCGCTGCCAGCGGATTCACGGGCGATCGGTTCGTGTTCGAAGGGTTCCTCCCACGCAAGGGGCGCGAAAGAACCACACGCATTGCAGGCATTGCCACCGACGAACGAACAGTTGTGCTATTCGCCTCCCCGAAGCGGCTTGCAAAGGATCTCGGCGATCTAGCTGCGGTGCTCGGTGACGACCGCCGTGTCGTGATCGCTCGCGAAATCACCAAGATCTACGAGGAATTTTGGCGAGGAGACCTGGGCAGCGCCCGCGATCACTGGTTGGCAGCCAACGTCAAGGGCGAATGCACGATTGTCATCGAGGGTCGGCCACCACAGCCACCGTCTCTTGACGAGGCGCTCGACGTGGTAGCGACCATGATGGACGGTGGGGTACGGTTCGCCGAAGCCGTTCGCGAGGCGTCCGCGGTCACCGGTGTACGCCGCAACGACGTTTACGACGCTGCGATTGATCGTCGCGACCGTTGAACGTTAGTCTGAAGCGAGCTCGGTCCTGCAGCGAGCGCAGATACCGCGTTCCTTAAACGCCGACACCTTCTCCATCGATCCGCAAAACAGGCAGGTCGCCGTGAGTTTGCGGATCACAATGGCGTTGTTCTCGACCGAGAAAGCGAGTTCATCGCCTTCGCGAATCTTGAACAAGCGACGGGTTTCGGCGGGTATGACGACTCGTCCCAAGTCGTCAATCTTACGGACCATACCGGTGTCCAACGGAGTACCTCCAGGTTGCTTTGGGCGATTTCTGCCGACTGTGCGTCCCCGGTATCCCCGTACAGGGCCGACTCGAGCGAAGTGTAACCCGCAAATCGGAATCCGCGTGCAACGACCTATCTCTGTTTGGTCTACGGCTCAGGTGGTACGATCCCTCGATGGAAACGTCATCAGATTCTGTCGCCAAGAAGGTTCTTGTTGCCGTTGCATGGCCCTATGCCCAAGGCTCGTTGCACCTCGGTCACATCGGCGGCGCATATCTGCCGAGCGATATCTTTGCACGCTTCCAGCGCTCGATCGGCAACGACGTGCTGATGGTCTCAGGGTCGGACACGCACGGCACACCAGTCACCGTGCGCGCCGAGCAAGAGGGTGTCACGTCGCAAGAGATCGTGGCGAGATACCATCCGGAGTTTCTTGGATACTGGCGTGATCTTGGGATCTCGTTCGACCTGTTTACAAAGACTGATACGCAGAACCATCAGGAGGTCGCTCAGGATTTCTTCTTGAAGCTGCTTGAAAATGGGTACCTGTATCTCAAGACATCCGAGCAGTTTTTCGATGCCGAAGCAAAGCGGTTTCTACCCGACCGGTATGTCGAAGGCACCTGTCCGCACTGTGGGTTTGTGGATGCCCGAGGCGACCAGTGTGACAACTGCGGACGCCCGCTAGATCCGACAGATCTCATCGATCCGCGGAGCAAGTTCACTGGTGGCACTCCCGTGATGCGATCGACCGAGCACTATTACCTGAAATTTTCGGCGCTGCAAGATCAAATGAGCGAGTGGTTGGCATCTCGTGAGGGTTGGCGACCCCATGTCAAGAACTTCTCCGTTGGCTTCGTTCAAGAGGGTCTCAAGGACCGAGCGTTCACCCGCGACATGGATTGGGGCATCCCGGTTCCGGTCGACGATTTTGGCAAAGGCAAAGTCATTTACGTGTGGTGGGAAGCGGTGATGGGGTACTTGTCGGCCACCAAAGAGTGGGCGTCCTCCAAGGGTGATCCCGAGGCGTGGCGGTCGTGGTGGGAGAATCCTGAGGCTGAGACGTACTACTTTATCGGGAAGGACAACATTGCGTTCCATGCCATCTTCTGGCCCGCAATGCTGATGGGTCACGGCGGGCTGAACCTTCCAACGGATGTCCCGGCAAACCAAAACATCACCTTCGACGGCGAAAAAGCATCGAAGAGCCGCGGAGTCGGCAAACCGCTTCGCTGGTACCTTGACAGACTTGAACCCGATGCGCTGCGATACACGTTGGCAGCCAACCTGCCCGAGAACTCTGACTCAGACCTCTCCGAATCCGACATGTGGCGTCGAATCAACGACGAATTGGTGGCAACCTGGGGGAACCTTGTTCACCGCGTCGTGTCCATGACACACCGGTATTTTGATGGAGTGGTTCCCGAACCGGCGAACGATGAGCGCGACGAACAATTGCTTGCGCGCGTCGACGAGCTGATCCAGGCCGCACACGACGATCTCGCCAGGGTTCGATTGCGGTCTGGATTGTCACAAGTGATGGCCGCGGCTCAAGAGACCAACGGATATCTGAGCCACCGTGAGCCCTGGAAGACCGCAAAAACCGACACTATGAGAACCGGTACGACACTCAACGTCGCACTCCAGGCTATTGCAGGCATCGCGGTCGCTCTCTCGCCATATCTGCCTTTCACCTCTCCAAAGGTCCTTGCAACGCTTGGCATCGAGACCCCCGACCGCGGACATCCGTGGGGCCGACCCCATGTTGTTGCGGGGACGACATTGTCCGATGCCGTGCCGCTATTTTCAAAGGTCGAACTCGAAGGCGAGGCCTAGGCCAAATGTGGGTTGACACTCACTGCCACCTCTATATGAGCGCGGACGAACCCGAAGCGCTGCTCGCCCGTGCCACCGACGTGGGTGTTGCCTGGGTGATGTGCCCGGGTGTAGACCTCGAGACGTCGCTCAAAGCATCCGCGCTGGCAGCGAAACATCCCGATCGTGTTCTATGGTCCGTCGGACTCCATCCGCATGAAGCCGAACGTTGGCCGGAACAAGCTGCCAGGATCGAATCCTTGGTGTCAGACGCCGATGCCGTGGGGGAGTGCGGTCTCGACTTCTATAGAAATCTCGCACCCCGCAATGCCCAGCTTGATGCGTTCCGTGCACAGCTCGATCTGGCTAAGGGCGCCGACAAACCAATCATCATTCACACGCGAGACGCTTTCGCCGACGTCTACGAACTCATTTCGGCTGCTGACCTTGGGGCGAACGCCGTGTTGCATTGCTGGACCGGCGGCCCGAAGTGGACGAAGCGCTTTCGAGAACTTGGCCCTACGTTTTCCTTTGCCGGACCCGTTACGTACGAGAAGGCTGAGACCGTTCGGCTCGGTGCTGCGGAGGCGCCGCCGGAGTCAACGATTGTTGAAACGGACACGCCCTATCTGACACCACCGCCGACGCGCAGCGACCCCAACGAACCCGCGAACGTACCGCGCATCGGCGAGGCGCTTGCATCGGTGTGGGGAATGTCGGTGGACGCTGTCGCCGATCTGACATCGGCGACAGCCGCGCGGATTTTCGGAACGCCTGGTCTATGACTAGCCAAGGCCGTGGTGTCATACAGCGGCTGCTCGCCGATCGAGGTCTTCGGCCCCAAAAGCGCTTCGGGCAGAATTTTCTTGCAGACCCGAACCTCGTCGACCGGATCATCCGTTTTGCCGGCGTCGGCGCTGACAGCAAGGTGATCGAAGTGGGGGCCGGGACCGGTGCACTCACCATCGGCCTTGCCGGGATCGCGGAAACGGTCGTGGCATACGAGATCGACCTCGGTCTGGGTCCGGTGTTAGAAGAGACAGTCGGGTCACTCAGCAACGTCGATGTCCGTTTCGCCGACGTTCAACGGGTGGATCTCAACGCCGATCTCGAGGGGGACGACTGGACGTTTGTAGCCAACTTGCCGTACAACGTCGGTACTCCGATCTTGCTCGATGCGTTGCGTACTGTGCCAAAGATCGTGTCGTTCACGGTGATGGTGCAGCGTGAGGTCGCTGATCGAATCGTCGCAACTCCGGGTTCGCGCGTGTACGGTCTGCCGTCGGTTGTCGCGGCCTTGTGGGGTGATCCGGTGTTCGGCTTTGAGGTCCCGGCATCGGTGTTCGTTCCCGCACCGGATGTTGAATCAGCGGTCGTTCGTGTGGATAGGATCAATGCAAGCCCCTTCGCACATCGAGCCTCACAGCTTGCGAGAAGCGCCTTCGGTCAGCGAAGGAAGATGATCCGTAAATCGCTAGGATCGGCCGTGGCGGACCCGGACGTTCTTCTTGATGTTGCCGGTATCGACGGGACCCGTCGCGCCGAGACCTTGGGCGCAGCCGAATACCTATTGCTCGCCGAGGCGGAAGCCTCGTTGTGATTCGAATCCAGGCACACGCCAAACTCAATTTTGAACTCCGAGTCGGCTCGCGCCGAGACGATGGCTTTCATTCGATCAGCGGGAGGTTCCAATCGATCGCGGTTTCGGACGAGATCTCCGTGCAGTTTTCCGATGACGATGTTCTGGGTTCGATGCGTGGTGGTCCCGTCCCTGACCCTGACCACAACCTTGCATGGCGCGCAGTCGAGGCAGTTCGACGAGCTGTCGAGACAAGCCAAGCACTGGAAGTGTTGCTCGATAAGGTTATTCCCGTTGCTGCGGGCCTGGGTGGTGGCAGCGCAGACTGTGCCGCCGCACTCATTGCTTCACAGCGACTTCTGGGAGCTTCAGACGAAACGATCGCCGCCCTTGCCCCGACTCTGGGGTCCGATGTTCCGTTCTGTCTTACGGGCGGCTACGCACATGTATCAGGACGAGGTGACCAGGTCGAGCAGCTACCAGCGGAACTGGGTTACGCCCTCGCTGTCGTCGTCCCGCCTGTCGACTTGTCGACACCCGCGGTGTACAAAAAGTGGGATGAGTTGGGCGAACCTCTCGGACCCGCGATCAATGTTCGTTCGGTGCCGACCGCGATGCGCGATGAGACATTTCGCAACGACCTTGTGCCTGCCGCGGTAGCGCTGAGTCCTGCCGTGGGGCAATGGCAAGCAGAGCTGCGGGCGCGGTGGGGGAGGGAGGTATTGATGTCTGGCTCGGGTCCCTCGCTGTTTGCTTTTTGTCTCGATATGGAGGAGGCCCGAGACATGGTCGACGCAATTCCGGTCGGGGCCCGATTCGCCGAAGCTACACAACCGGTGGCAATCGGCTGGTTGATTCTCGACGACGCATGATGTTGTCGAATCCATAGAACACCCGTACACTTCCACCGCCCCTTTTGGGGGGTGGTGTAATTGGTAACACAGCTGGTTTTGGTCCAGCCATTACGGGTTCGATCCCTGTCCCCCCAGCAACTAAGCCCCAGCAACCGAGCCCCGGCAAAACTCAGCCCTGAGCTGAAGCCAAGTCCCATTAGGTACCAAACCCCTCTGGGAAACTCGTTGGGTCCACCCACCGGAACGGAATCATGCCAACAGTCGCGATTGTGCTTGCCGCAGGCAAAGGCAGCCGCATGAATTCAGATCTTGCAAAAGTTCTTCATCTTGCCGCGGGCAGACCGCTGATTCTCTGGATGCTCAATACCCTGGCTGACGCTGAGATTCACGATGTGGCCGTCGTGGTCGGCCACCAAGCGGACCAGGTCCGTGCTGTGCTCCCCGATGATGTAAAGACGCCGCTGCAGCGAGATCAAAACGGCACCGGACACGCTACGTCCGTCGGTCTGACGGCTTTCGATGCAGTTCCGGAGACAGTCCTTGTGCTGCCTGGCGATATGCCCCTCATCCGACCAGCGACTCTGCGATCCCTACTCGACGCCCATCGCACGTCCGGTGCTGCAGCCACGGTGCTGTCCGTTCTTGCTGAAAATCCCACCGGCTACGGTCGCCTTATCCACTCAAACGGCGAGTTGGTGGCGATCGTCGAAGAGGGAGACGCCACTCAAGATCAGCGAACCATCAAAGAGGTCAATACCTCGGTGATCGTTTTTCATGGCGAAACGCTGCTCAAGGCCCTCGAAGGGCTCGATACCGAGAACAGCCAGGGCGAGCTCTACCTCACTGACGTGATTGCTGTTTTGCACGAGGCGGGTCACACCCTGCGGTCGTACATTACGGATGCCGAAGAGGGATTTGGGGTGAACTCGGTTCGACAACTGGAAGTCGCGACCTCGATTCTGAGTCGACGCCGCCAGTCCAACACCGATTAAGGAAGGCCTCCGAGACGCCGACTGGATAACAAGGTGGCCCGATCCGTCGGTCTGCCGGTCGCTTTGTTACGCTTGCACCGACAAGTTACGCATAGGGAGAGCCGAAACATGGAAATCTCGAGCCGCAAGCGGCTCATGGTCTTCTCGGGTTCTGGGAATCCAGAGTTAGCAGAGGAACTAGCAAAGCTCCTTGGGACCAGTCTTGGAGGCATCGAACGATCGGTGTTCGCCAACGGTGAGATCTACATCCACTACACCCAGAGCGTCCGTGGTGCCGATTGTTTTGTGATTCAAAGCCACTGCCCGCCGGTCAACTTTCACATCATGGAACAGCTCATCATGATCGACGCGCTGAAACGTGCTTCTGCGAGGCGGATCACCGCGGTGGTGCCTTTCTATGGATATGCGCGTCAAGACAAAAAAGGGCGTCCGCGAGAACCAATCTCGGCGCGGCTCATGGGTGACCTGTTTCTTGCGGCAGGGGCCGATCGGATCGTCTCTGTTGATCTGCATACCGGCCAAATCCAAGGATTCGTCGACGTGCCGTTCGACCACCTCACTGCCCTCCCGGTGCTCGTCGATCACATCAGGGGAGTTGTTGAAGGCCCGACGACGATTGTTTCACCCGACACGGGGCGCGTGAAATTTGCCGCGAAGTTTGCCAGGCGTCTCGACGCCTCGGTTGCGTTCGTTCACAAACGTCGCGAGACGGACGTGCGCAACGAAGTTGCTGCCCTAGAGGTCGTCGGCGACGTCGATGGTCGTCACTGTGTGATAGTGGACGACATGATCGACACCGCGGGCACGGCTGTCGGAGCTGCAGAGCTGGTCATCGAGCGTGGAGCTCTTTCGGTGCGCCTCGTCGCAACACACGGTGTTCTCTCCGACCCTGCAATCGAGCGTCTTGAGGCTTCATCGATTATCGAGGTCGTCCTCACGAACACTCTTCCCGTCGAACGATACATCGGGAACGTTGACAAGATCACAGTGCTGTCCATTGGCCCGTTGTTGGCAGGTGCTATCGACGCCATCTTCACCGACGCGTCGGTCAGCGAAATCTTCCAGGGCGAGAATATGTAATCGTGGCTCCGAGCGGCTACCACTCCAGGCAAACCTTGGCCTCAACAGATATAGCTAGTGCAATTTGGCGCGGATTCGGCGAGTATTCTGCGGAATTTGCCTCGCTTACAGACGGCGGTATTGCCTGTTTCCAGAAACGGAAGTGGGCCGAACTCCACGCCCTCACCGTGGATCGGCTTGACCTATACGAGCGCCATGTTTCCTCGCTCGTTGAACAGCTCCAGTCATCCGCGTCTGCCACACGATGGACTTCGGCGAAAGCAAACTTCGCTGAGGCTCACACCGATGCCCCGCTGGATATCGCGACGACATTCTTCAATTCAGTCACTCGTCGTATCTTTCAGACCGTTGGTGTCGACGACACAATCGAGTTTGCAGAACCCAACAACAGTGCAGTGGATACGAGTGTCCCGATTGCTGAATACGACATATCTGTGGATTTCGAGGCGTCGTTGCGCGCCATGCTTGTTGATCGCGACCTTGGGCCGAAGTGGCGTCACCTAAAGCGGGATGTGACCCTTGCAGCACAAGAAATTCGCACGCGAGCGGACTATCTCGATCTCGGCGACTTGCTCACCCTGGTTGTTGCAGCGCCCGTTTTCTACCGCGGCCGGTCAGCGTACATAGTCGGCTCGATGCAAACGACACGCGGTAGCGTCCCGGTAGCGTTTGCAATCCATCACACCGTTCCCGGTCTCGCCATCGGTGCGGTCCTCCTCGAATCAAGCCAATTATCCGCGCTCTTCTCCTATACCCGGGCGGCGTTTTTTGTTCGCGTAACGAAGCCGGGTGCCATGGTTTCATGGCTCAGAGAACTGCTTCCCCATCGAGACCTGCACGAGCTGTACTCGGCGATTGGGTACCGCAAACACGGCAAAACAGAACTCTTTCAGGACATCATGCGTTGTGTCGACTCAACCGAGCACCGCTTCACACAGTCGCGCGGTGTTCGAGGCTTGGTGATGATTGTGTTCGACCTCGAGGGGCTCGGCGTGGTGTTCAAGGTGATACGCGATCGATTCCCCTACCCGAAGCGGACGACGAGACGTGCCATCGAAGCGAAATATCGTCAGGTGCATCGCCACGACCGAGCCGGGAGGATGATCGACGCCTACAACTTTTCGAATCTGCGGCTACCGGTTGGTGTGTTCTCAGATCAACTTCTTGAGGAGCTGCGGACCGATGCGACGCGCTGTGTCGTCATTGACGATGACTTCGTCACGCTGCAACGTGTCTACGTCGAGCGCAAGGTCGTACCCCTCGATATCTATGTCCGCGAAGCTAACCCCATCAAGGCCGAAGCCGCGATCATCGACTACGGCCGGGCTATCAAGAACCTGGCATCGGCCAATATTTTTCCCGGCGATATGCTGCTCAAGAACTTTGGCGTCACGCACACGGGTCGCGTGGTGCTCTATGACTACGACGAACTCTGCAAGGTCACGGACTGCCGGTTTCGTGAGATACCCGCGTCGACAAACGCTGACGACGACATGTCGGCGGATCCGTGGTTCTCGGTCGGTGACAACGACGTGTTTCCTGAGGAGTTTGAGAGATTCCTTGGTGTCCGCGGCGAGCTGAGGCAAGTCTTCGAGTTCCACCACGGCGACCTCTGGGACCCCCGTTTCTGGAGGCGAGCGCAGGAGCGAGCAACGACCGGGGAGTCCATTGAGGTGTTCCCCTATGAGAAGTCGGCGCGCCTCGGTGCGAGCACTCGGGCCACCGCTCTTCGTAGGATGGCGTGATGAAAACCATTGTCCTGGACGTGTACACCGGTCACGCCGCGGGAACCTTCGATCTGACTCCACAGATTTCCGAGTTTGTTGCGGGGGAGGGTGACGGACTTGTGAACGTCTTCGTGCCCCATGCCACGGCCGGTATTGCGATCATTGAGAGCGGTGCCGGATCAGATCACGATCTCATCGACCGCATCGACGGCGTGTTGCCGCGAACCGCTGGGCTGTACCGACACCAGCACGGCGCTCAGGGCCACGGCGCAGACCATGTGTTGCCGGCGTTCATTGCCCCGACCGCGTCGATTCCGGTCATTGGAGGTGAACTCGCCCTCGGCGTTTGGCAGTCGGTGTTGCTCGTCGATACGAACGTCGACAATCCGAACCGGCAGGTGCGACTGAGCTTTCTGTCGTCACCGTAACGCTGCAGACGAGTTTCGCCTTGCCCACATCGGCGAATTGGCGCATAATACGGGCCGCTGCGTGACGTACCGTTCGCTCCCATCCAAAGGCCATGGAGGCGGAGCGCCTACGCGTCGCCATAAACCGCGAAGTTTGTACTTGTAACGCGAAGTTTGTACTTGTAAGGAGAATCATCATGGATCTGATCACGCTGAACGCCATCAAGCGTGAGGAGAGCGGCAGTCGCCCTGCGCGCCGTCTGCGTCGCGAAGGCCTCGTGCCCGCGGTCGTGTACGGTGCCGGTGTCGAAGCACTTTCTGTCGCAGTCGAACGCCGGGAGTTGTACCGCACACTCCACACCGAGTCCGGCGGAAACGCTGTAATCAGTCTTGTCATTGACGGTGGTGACACAATCACCGCGGTCGCCCGTGAAATCCAGCGCCACCCCTACCGCGGGACGATTTCTCACCTCGACTTCATCAAGGTCGATCTTGATCACGAGATCGATGCCGAAGTCCACGTCGAATACATCGGGACTCCGATCGGTGTCAAGGAGGACGGCTCGATCGTAGAGGTGATCATGGCAGCGGTCGGCGTTCGTGCGCTGCCCGGGAATGTCCCCACGGTTATCGAAGTCGACATTTCTCACCTCGTGACGGGTTCGTCCATCAAGGCTGGGGAACTGCCAGAGATCGATAGTGTCGAATACACGGACCCCGTCGACCACACCCTGGTCACCGTGCTGGCCAAACGTGGTGCCGAGGAATCCGAAGAGTCCGAGGTCGAGGGCGACGACGAAGAAGAATTCGCCGTCGAAGACGCGGCCGACGAGTAATGGCGGACGCTGGCCGATGTCTCATCGTCGGTTTGCGCAATCCTGGAACACGGTACGAGAGGACACGACATAACGTCGGCGCCACCGCCGTTGAGCAGCTTCTGTTCCAAAACGGACTGCACCTCAGGCGCGGCCGACGCAGTCTGCGTGCCGACACCGTCGAAACTTCCATCGGTGGACATAGCGCCGTAATTGCTCTTCCAAACACCTTCGTCAACGAGTCGGGCAGTGCTATTGGTCCACTTGTTCGTTACTACAAGGTCGAGACGTTAAACGTTCTTGTTGTTTACGACGATATCGATCTACCGTTCGCAAAACTTCGCATCCGTTTCGGGGGCAGCGCAGGTGGCCAAAACGGCGTCAAGTCGATGATCGAAAGTCTCGGCACAAAGGAGTTCTGGCGTCTGAAGATCGGTGTCGGTCGACCTCGCCCGGGCGTGCGGCCCGCTGACCATGTCCTCGCCCGCTTCGCAAAGAAGGAGCGCGATGCAATCGCGGTCACGATCAAACACGCTGCCGACCTTGCCGAACTCTTCGTTACAAATGGCGGTGATGCCGCCCGCCAACGTGCAGGAGAGTTAGGCCCCGACAAATAGCGATCCTCCGAGCATCGCAGATCCACGTCGGCCGGGGACCACAGGGGCTCACTAGGATCAGTCGATGGTGTATATCGCATCCATTGATCAAGGCACGACCAGCACTCGCTGTGTCATTGTTGACCATGCCGGTGCGATCGTTGCATCCTCTCAGGTCGAACACACTCAGCATCATCCACGGCCGGGATGGGTTGAGCACGATGCCGCTGAGATCTGGTCGAATACCGAGGCTGTTATTTCGGGAGCGCTTGCGGACGGAGGCTTTACCCGGGCAGACATCAAGGCGATCGGGATAACCAACCAGCGTGAGACCACAGTGCTGTGGGACAAATCAACCGGTGAGCCTGTTGCCCGCGCAATCGTGTGGCAGGACACGCGAACCGCGGGAATCTGTGCAGCACTGGCCGAGCATGCAGACATGTTCAAGACAGTCACCGGTTTGCCGCCGGCGACGTATTTCTCAGGCCCAAAGATCCAGTGGTTGCTCGACAACACGCCGGGTCTGCGGGTCCGAGCCGAAGCCGGTGAGATCGCGTTCGGCACGATGGACTGCTGGCTCTTGTTCAAACTCACCGGCCGTCACGTGACCGACGTGACCAACGCATCACGCACCATGCTTGCCAGCCTCGAAACCGGCAACTGGGACGCCGCGTTGTGCTCGTTGCTTGATGTGCCGATGTCGATGCTGCCTGAGGTAGTGCCATCGGTTGGCATCGTCGCAGATGCCCGTGGTGATCTCGAGGGAGTTCCCGTGGCGGGAATACTCGGTGATCAGCAGGCTGCTCTATTCGGACATGGAGGACTTGGCCAGGGCGATGCAAAGAATACCTACGGGACCGGCTGCTTCCTGCTCGTCAGCACCGGTTTGCGTCCGGTCCGGTCCCACGCGGGACTACTCACCACGGTTGCGTATCAAATCGGCGACGGCAAGCTCCATTACGCCCTTGAGGGGTCGGTTGCGGTCGCAGGATCGGCCGTGCAGTGGATGCGTGACAACTTGAAGATGATCGAGTCGGCATCCGAAATCGAGAGCCTGGCAAACGAGGTCGAAGACAACGGCGGCGTCTACTTCGTGCCTGCGTTCTCTGGTCTATTTGCGCCTCGGTGGCGGCCCGATGCGCGTGGTGTCATCGCGGGACTCACCCACTACGCCACCCGGGCGCACTTTGCTCGGGCCGTTCTTGAGGCGACCGCGTTCCAGACAGCCGACGTTCTCGATGCCGTTGAACAAGACACTGGTACGAAAATGACGGAGCTGCGTGTTGATGGGGGGATGGCAGCAAACAACCTCCTTATGCAGTTCCAAGCCGACCTCTTGGGCATTCCAGTGATTGTCCCTGCATCTCTTGAGACGACGGCCATGGGAGCCGCGTTTGCGGCCGGTCTTGCCGTTGGTTTTTGGGCCAATCCGGATGAGATTCGCGGACTGAGCGTGGAGGCCAAACGGTTCACGGAAAATATCTCCGCGAGCCGCCGAGCCGAGTTGCGTCAAGGGTGGGAGAAGGCGATCGCCCGATCACTGTCATGGGTCGACGATCTGGCCGACAGTTGACGTCGCCCCCGTCATCAGTAGGTACCGGGACGCGTGAGCAGCGCGGATCGATCGGCAGGGGCCATGTAATTCAAGTCTGCTTCTTGCGGTGTTCGACAGAAGAGCCGGGGGCTGAGCGTCGGCGCGGTTCGCACTAGGCTCCGCTCTCGATGAACGTCCCGAACCTTCTTGCCACTACACGAATCGGTCTGACACCAGTAGTCATGACGTTCGTGTTGCTCAGGTCCCGTCTCGACAATGCATACGGCATTGCAGCCACGATCTTCGTGATTGCTGCACTCACCGATTTCGTGGACGGCTACTTGGCGCGCCGCTGGCAAATCACGACGACGTTCGGGGCGTTCCTCGACACGGTCGCCGACAAGATCTTGATGACCGGCATCATGATTGTGCTTGTCGAAGTCGATCGGGCATGGTCGTGGGCGGCCTTCATCATGATTGCTCGTGAGTTCATGGTCATGGGATTGCGAGGAGTGGCTGCGATGAGCCAATCGAAAATGCCGCCAAGCGTTTGGGGCAAGCTGAAGACGAACCTTCAGTTTTGGGCTATTGGGCTTGCGTTGGTGCGCGGAAGCTCCGAGCTTGGAGCGCTCTTCCTCGATGAATGGGTGATGCTCGCCGCGGTTGCCGCAACACTGATCTCGGGTTGGGACTACCTCCGCAACACAGGTTCGGTTTTGAGAGCCGCGTAATGGATACAGGTTCGACCGTGTTTATCACCGGTTCCACGGGATTCATAGGCGGAGCACTCATTAGTCGGCTCCTCGCCGACGGGCGCGAGGTCCGTGCGCTCGTCAGGACGGCCGCGGCCGCTGAGCGCGCAAGAAGCCGAGGCATCGACACCGTTATTGGCGACCTCGCAAATCTTGACGTTTTGTCGATCGGGGTCGAGGGTGTCGACACGGTGTTCCACGTGGCCGGCGTCAACGAAATGTGCGCCACGAATCCGGACGCAATGACGAGCGCAAACGTCACAGGCACTCTTGCAGTGTTCGAAGCTGCGGCCGCCGCCGGTGTGTCGTGCATGGTCTACACGTCGTCGGCGGTAACGATTGGGCATCGCGCCGACGGGAGTCCCGCCGATGAACGCGACGAACACGACAGGCAGTTTGTGTCTCACTATGAACGCACGAAGTACGAGGCGGAGGTCGCACTGTTTGCGGCCGCCAGTCAATCGTCGGTGCGTGTCGTTGCGGTGAACCCCGTTTCGGTTCAAGGACCTGGGCGTACCGGTGGAAGCGCCAAGCTGTTGCTGCAGATACTCAAAAGTCGGCGCTCCGTGTTGCCGGCTACCACCATCTCGCTGGTCGACGTAGCGGATTGCGTCGAAGGACACGTGCGAGCCGAGAGTCGCGGCCTCCATCTGGAGCGATACCTGTTGAGTGGCGCTGTTATTGACACGCGCGAAATCGCGACCCTGCTGGCGTCTGTTGTCGGGGAGAAGCGGCGAGCGATAGTGGTACCGACACCATTGGTGAAAGTCGCCGCGATGCCTTTAGCCTGGTTGGTGCACCGGCTTGGCAGCACATCGTTCTGCCCAGAGATGGTGAGGACTCTGCTAAAGGGACACGCCTACGATGGTGCGAAAGCCACTCGTGAACTCGGTCTCGAATACCGCGCCATCCGTGACACGATGACCGAGACCGTTGCGTGGTACCGGAGTGAGGGACTCCTCAAACGGTGAGTCGCATCGCGGCATGACTGGTGGTTTGGGACCGGGTCAGTGCAGTACGATGGTGCGCCGTGACGACCCCACTCGAATCTCTTCTTGCTAATCACCGCGGGATCTCGACCAATGACGCCCGCCGCATTGTCGTGCCGGCCGCGGTACGAGCGGTGTATCTCGCCATCGCCGCCAAGAAAGCGAACTCACCGTTGTTGGCTGTGCTGCCGGGCGAGCGCGAAGCGGAGAACCTTGTTGACGACGTCAGGTTGTTTACCTCTTCGGTGGTGCACCTTCCCGCGTGGGAGACGTTGCCGTTCGAGCATGTTTCTCCAAACGTCCTGACTATGGCGCAGCGGGCCGTTGCACGTCATGCGCTCGCTACGGCCTCTGGAGGAACCATCGTTGTCGGGTCGGTTCGGGCAGTAACTCAGCGCGTGAGTCCGTCCTTTGTCGCACCGCAGGTACTGCGCCCCGGCGATGAGATGGATTTCGAAGCTCTCGTTGGTGAGCTTGCCGCGATCGGCTACACCCGATCTGACCGTGTCGAGGGGCGCGGAGAGTTTGCGGTGCGCGGGGGCATTATCGATGTGTTTCCGGCTGAGGGTGACTATCCGGTGCGTGTCGAGTTTTTCGGTGATGACATTGAGAGTTTGAGGAGGTTCGCTGTCGGTTCGCAGCGCTCAACCGACGCGGTCGACGAGTTCCTCATCTACCCGGCTCGAGAGCTTCGCCCCGAGGGCACGGTCCTTGACCGCGCGACTGAGCTACTTCGCACCGAGACGTGGGCTTCGGCAACGTGGGACAAAATCGCTGATGGGATCAGCTTTCAAGGGCTGGAGTCGTGGTTGCCGTGGCTCGCTGACGAGAGCGGAGTTCTCGACGACCTTATCGACACCGAGGTGGTCGTGTTCGATCCCTCAAAAGCTGCGGCTCGCTCGCTCGAGCTTGTTGCTGAGGAGGGCGATCTAGCGGCCGCGCTTGCAGCGACATGGGGAGTGGGGGCACCTCTCGCCGGTGAACACCCCCCGCTGTACCTGTCCCTTGAACGGGTTCTCTCACCGGTCGTTCCAACTATTGCTCCGCGCATCGCCTCGGGTCCGGCTGATGAAGAACTGGAACTTCGGGGACTCGATGGTGTACCCGGAGATGCCGAATCGATTGCGGCGGCGATACTGCGGTGGAACGAACGTGGTCTGCGGATTGTTGTGGCAATGGACGGCGAGGCTGCGGCTACCAGGGTGTCACGTCTCCTAGGAGAGGCCGGTCTCGACATCCCGTTGGTCGATGAGGTCGGTAGCGAGCGGGTGGTTGTGATCTCGACCGGCATCCATCGCGGGTTCGTTGCCCCCGGTCTCGGGTTTGGCGTTGTTGGCGAAATGGAGATAGCCGGACGGCGGCGGTCGCACCGGAAGGCGACTCAGCGTAAAGCTGTCGAGGACGGGGATGCGTACCAGAACCTGCGACCTGGTGACTTCGTTGTCCACCATCACCATGGCATCGGTCGGTTCGAAGGTCTTGTGCACCGTGAGATTGCGGGCGTGGAAAGGGACTATTTGTTCGTTGCGTTCCGCGGTGAGGATCGACTGTACGTGCCTACCGATCAGCTCGCCGCCATCCGGCGGTACACGGGGGGCGAGCATCCGAAGCTCTCGAAAATGGGTGGCTCTGACTGGGCGCAGACCCGCAAGAAGGTACGAACCGCCGTTGCGGTAGTCGCTGAGGAGGTGATCGATCTGCACCGAAAGCGTGAAGCCGCGGTCGGACACGCATTCGAGGCTGACACACCGTGGCAGGCCGAGTTCGAGGGCGCATTTCCGTATGAGGAAACCCCGGACCAGCTCCAAGCAATCCTCGACGTAAAAGCGGACATGGAAAGCGAGCGCCCCATGGACCGGCTCATTTTCGGAGATGTTGGCTTCGGGAAGACCGAGGTCGCGTTGCGTGCAGCGTTCAAGGCGGTGCAGGGTGGCAAACAGGTCGTCATCCTGGTCCCAACGACGCTTCTTGCGCAACAGCATTTCACCAACTGGGAGGAACGCCTGGCACCGTACCCTGTCAGGGTCGAGATGCTGAGCCGTTTCCTTACGACGAAGCAGCAGTCAGCTGTGATTCGCGACCTCGCGAGCGGCGATGTCGACATTGTTGTTGCAACACACCGGGTGTTGAGCCAGGACGTCGCGTTCAAGGATCTTGGCTTGGTGATTGTCGACGAGGAGCAACGGTTCGGCGTTGGCGCCAAGGACCGGTTGAAGGAGCTTCGGACATCCGTTGATGTGATGACCCTCACCGCGACTCCCATTCCTCGCACCCTCGAGATGGCACTCGTCGGTATACGTGACGTAAGCCACATTCGTACACCGCCCATTGATCGGCACCCGATCCTTACTTATGTCGGTCCGCTCGACGACCAGGCGATATCTGCGGCTATCCGCCGTGAGATGTTGCGCGAGGGCCAGGTGTTCTATGTTCACAATCGGGTGCAGTCGATCGACCACTGCGTAACTCGGCTCCGCAACCTCGTTCCCGATGCCCGCTACGCCGTTGCACACGGCCAGATGTCAGAGGGTCAGCTGGAGCAGGTGATGTTGGACTTTTGGAACGGCGACTACGACGTTCTCGTGGCGACGACCATCATCGAGGCCGGCCTCGATCTACCCCAGGTAAATACGCTCATTGTCGAACGTGCCGATCGGCTCGGATTGGCCCAGCTCTATCAGCTTCGAGGTCGTGTCGGTCGCGGTAGTCAACGTGCCTACGCCTACCTCTTTCACCCCGAGGAGAAAATCATTTCCGAGGAGGCGTACCGCAGGCTCGAAGCGATTGGCGAGTTCTCGGATCTTGGCAGCGGATTTAGTTTGGCAATGAGGGATCTTGAGATCAGAGGGGCAGGATCGATCCTGTCACAGACCCAGACCGGCCACATCTCCGCAGTCGGACTCGACATGTACGTCGAGCTTGTGTCTCACGCTGTCAACAAGCTCAAAGGCACGGTCGTTGAGGAGGAGTCCCTCCCCGAGATACGGATCGACTTACCTGTTGACGCAAGCCTGCCACCGTCTTACGTTGTGGACACCGATGCCCGTCTCGAAGGGTATCGGCGGTTGGCGGCCGCGGTAACTGCCGAAGGGGTCAGCGATGTAATTGAGGAGTGGAGGGATCGTTTTGGCGATCTTCCACCTGCCGCACAGCGCCTCGTTGACCTGGCAGCATTGAGGGCCGATGCGATTCGGATAGGGCTAACCGAAATCGTCAAGGTGCGCGACGAAATTCGCATCGGACCGGTCAACCTCAAAGAGAGTCAACAGATCAGACTCCAGAGGATCGCTCCCGGGACCACGCAGCGAGGCGCGAATCTATTCATGCCGGTGCCGCCAAAGCGCGACGATGTTCTTGATACGGTTGTCCAGTTTGTCCGTAGAATGTGGCCTACTTTGCCACCTACTGCATAGGACGTCACAATGCTCCGACGATTGTTCATGCTTACCGCCGCGCTCTCCTTGGCTGCGGCGGCATGCAGCAGCAACAGCGTTGTCCTTGCAACAGTGAACGGCCTCGACGTCACCTACGACGATCTCGACGCGATGCTCGTCGGTCAGGAAACTACGGTTCTCAACTCAGAGCAGCTCCGTCAGGACCTTGCCACATTCATCATTCAGTCTGTGATCATCACCGAGGCAGAGGCACTGTCGGGCACACCGATTGTGGACGACGAAGTTCGCGAATGGATAGACAACCCACCGCTCGCATACGCCGACACAATTGCAAACGTGCAGACCGATTCTCGATTCAGCGACGCCGCGGTACAGAGGCAGGTCAAGCTGCTCATCGCCCGCCAACGGGTTGCCGAATCTGAGATTGCGGGGGACCAGAGTTTCTTAGATGACATCTGGAACAACAACCGTGCCGTGTTGTACGTTGGCTGTGTTCGCCAGCTCCGTACTGAGACGCAAGACGAGGCACTGGCTGCCTACGACCGAGTCGTTGCCGGAGAGGATTTCGTGTCGGTTGCCGAGGATGTCTCGATCGATGTGGATCTTGGTGGGCAGCCACTTCCCGACGACAACGGACGTTGCCCCCGAACTCTGTCTGGATTCCTTCCCGAGTTCACCGAATCGGCATTGAACGCTGAGGTTGGCGTAGTGACAGCGCCCTTTAGGACAGATGCTGGATGGCACGTGTTGCTTGTCGACAGCCGTTTCGGTCCGACCTCGTTTGATGAGTGGTCAGCCGACCCGTTGAGCTTTGTGACACCCAGCCAAATCGGAGATGTGTTCGTCCCCTGGTACAACGGGAAAATTCGCGATGCCGACATCTCTATCAACGACGCAGTTGGGAATTGGTCCACTGCTGGCGTTGGCATCACGCCTCCAGAGTCGTAGTACATGGCGACCGACCTCTACCTCGTTGGTCTCGGTCCCGGTCCGCTTGATCGGCTTGCGGCGGCTCCGCTCGCTGTCATCCGCTGCACTGCGAACACCGTGATTGTGAGGACAGGTCACCACCCCGGTGCTGCGGATCTGTCAGCCACTCGCGACGTTGTGGTCTGCGACGACTTGTATGACGCTGCCGACGACTTCGATGATGTCTACCAGGCGATCGTTGCGCGGGTCATCGACTCCGCGAAACGTGGGCCGACCGTGTACGCGGTTCCAGGGTCGGTCGCTGTGGGCGAACGGGCGATTCCGATGATGCGGGCCGCTGCTGCCGAGGCAGGTCTTTCCGTGAAAGTCTTTTCGGGAGAGTCTTTCCTTGACCTTCTCTTTCTGACGGTTGGCTTAGACCCGATTGCCGATGGGCTACAGCTCCTCGATGGCCGGGCGCTGGAGACCACACCGGATCTCACGATTCCGACTGTTATCACGCAGGTCGATCGACGCGAGGTTGCCGATCGTGTCGCGGGATTGTTGGCGAAGGTTCTGGAGGACGACTTTGAGATCACGATCGTCGATGCTCTCGGCAACGACGATGCAAGCATCGAAATAGTGACCCTCGGCGATCTTGCGACCATAACGACAACCCCCCTGACATCGGTGTATGTCCCCGCTTCAGCGGTGGGGCTACGAGGTCTTATCGCGATCAACGAGATTCTGCGTCGTCAATGCCCATGGGACAAAAAGCAGACTCACAGAAGTCTGCTCCGACACCTCATTGAAGAGACCTACGAAGTGGTCGAGGCGCTTGAGCAGCTCAGTGTTGAAGCGCCGGAAGGTGACCCGGACTGGGTTGCGTACAGCCATGTCGAGGAAGAGCTCGGAGACGTGTTACTCCAGGTCGTGTTTCACGCGACACTGGCTAGCGAGGCAGGCGCATTCACCATTGACCAGGTTGCAGAGGGCATCCGTCGCAAATTGGTGTACCGCCACCCCCACGTGTTCGGCGACGTCGCAGCCGACGATGCTGAGGCCGTCATTGCAAACTGGGAGGCTCTCAAGGCGAGCGAAAAAAGACGAGAGTCGTTGATGGATGACATTCCGCTCTCCCTGCCGAGTCTGGCGAGAGCTGACAAAACGCAGCGTCGTGCTCGCTCTGTCGGTTTCGACTTCGGCGACGCCGGTGCGGCGCTCGACGCCCTTCGCGGCGAGCTCAACGAGTTTGCTGAAGCTGGACCGTTGCAGCAGGAGTCCGAGTTAGGCGACGTCCTCTTTGCGGTGGCGAATATCGCCCGCCATGTGTCCGTGGACGCTGAGTCGGCGCTTCGTGGATCTATCACCAGGTTTGAGGCGCGCTTTCGATGGATGGAGTCTGCAGCCCAAGATGCCGGTGGTGGGTTGGAATCCATGTCGCTGGATGCGATGGACGAGCTCTGGCAGCAGGCGAAGGGCGCGGTGGGTTAGGTTTCGCCGCGTTTTTGGAATGCACCAGCACAACACACGACCTCTGATACTCTCGCGTCCGCGTTCGAGCGAGAGCTTTCAACCGGCATGACAGAAGCGACCCAAGGAAACCAGTCCCCATGACGAATATCATCAAAGTATGGGCACGTGAGATTCTTGATTCTCGCGGCAATCCGACGGTTGAGGCTGAGATCACGCTCGCCGGAGGAGCGTTCGGTCGGTCCGCCGTGCCATCAGGTGCGTCCACCGGTGCGCTTGAAGCAAGCGAACTTCGAGACGGCGACAACCGCTATTTCGGGAAGGGCGTCCAGAAAGCCGTCGATCTTGTCAACGGAACGATCGCTGAATCCATCACGGGTCTCGATGCGACCGACCAAGAACTCATTGATCAGACGATGCTCGATCTCGACGGCACGCCGAACAAGGAGCGACTTGGCGCCAACGCGATACTCGCCGTATCCCTCGCGGCGGCACGGGCCGCGTCCGTTGCCGCTGGTCTGCCGCTGTATCGCTATCTCGGGGGTACCTCGGCTCGGTTGCTACCGGTGCCGTGCCTCAATGTTCTCAACGGTGGTGCCCATGCGGCGAACAGCGTCGACATTCAGGAGTTCATGCTGGTGCCTGCGGGCCTCCCAACCTTCCGCGATGCGCTTCGCGCTGGCACCGAGGTGTACCAGACGTTGAAGAAAGTCCTCGGTGGTCGTGGTCTTACGACGAACGTTGGTGACGAAGGCGGGTTCGCTCCGAATTTGCCTGCGGACCGCGCTGCGTTGGAACTCCTCTCCGAAGCTGTCGACGCTGCCGGCTACGTTGTTGGGGAAGACATTGCTTTTGCGTTGGACGTCGCGGCTTCTGAGATCTACCGCGACGGTCGCTACGAGTTAGACGGCCAGCAGTTGACATCCACCGAGATGGTGGATTACCTCGAAGTCCTCGTGAACGACTTCCCGCTGGTTTCGATCGAAGACGGGCTCGCCGAAGATGACTGGGATGGTTGGAAAATACTCACTGAGCGCCTCGGCCATCGTATCCAGCTGGTTGGTGACGATATATTCGTCACCAACGAGGAAATCCTCCGCAAAGGGTTCGATCTCGGTGTTGCCAATGCGGTCCTTATCAAGGTGAACCAGATCGGCACTCTTTCAGAGACTCTTCACACGATGCAACTTGCAGAGTCGAACAAGTATGCGCTGATGGTGAGTCACCGTTCAGGAGAGACCGAGGATACGTTCATTTCGCACCTCGCCGTCGCAACCAACGCCGGGCAAATCAAATCCGGCGCCCCAGCGCGCGGCGAACGCACAGCAAAATATAACCAGCTTCTCCGGATTGAGGAAGGACTCGGTGCTTCTGCCAGATACGCCGGCTGGGATGCGTTTGGCGGTCGACGGTAATGGAAGTTATCGACCTGACGCTCGTCGAGGACCATATGGAGGAGCCGGCTCCTGCACCGCGGCGTAGGTGGGCGCGTTCGCCGCTGCTTGCTTTTGGACTCGTCGTCGGCCTCGCCGGAACACTGTCGGGAGTGATCCCGTTTCGCGACATCATCGCAAGGAATCGGCAAGTCGAGCATAACCAGACGCAGCTCGACGCGATACGATCCGAGAACGAGCTGATCTCACAACAGATCGCGGCTCTCGAATCGACGGCCGGTGTTGAACGCCTTGCCCGTGAGCAGTTCGGTCTCGTGTACGAAGGGGAAGTGTCCTACATCGTCGAGGTGACTCCCGTTGATTCGGTGGCTGTCGATGCGCCGCTTGGGATACCTGACCGCAGACCCTGGTTCCAAAGGATGTGGGATTACCTGACCGGTAGAGATCTTGTTCCCGATGAACAACCGTGACGTAGTCGAGATCCAGATTGGTCGGCCCCCTCGCAGCGACGTCGTTGTTGCACACGAGTGCCACTTCAATCTTCCCGTGGTCACGGTAGTGCCGCCCCACCTTGACGACGGTACGCCGTTTCCGACAACCTACTGGTTGACCTGCCCGCTGATGATGCGCCGAATAAGTCGTATCGAGAGCGAGGGAGGAGTTCGTGCCTATGACGAACGCATCTCGACCGACATCGATTTCGCCGCCGAGTTCGCGGCGGCTGCGTCGCGCTACGCATCCGACCGTGATGCCATGGTCGCCAATATCGACGCTGTCGCCCCAACCGGGGGAATCGGAGGGTCGCGCGGTGGAGTGAAATGCCTTCACTCGCATCTTGCCGATACACTTGCCGGGAACGAGAATCCGATTGGTCGAGAGTTGGCGGGTCAGGTCATGCCGCTCGACTGTGCGTCCCCATGCGTGGTGGCGCAGGAAGGGACGCCTGTATGGAATCAAGCGTGGAAAGAACCGCACCGTGAGGGTCGCAGCGGTTGACATTGGTACCAACACCGTCCGGTTGCTGGTGGCTGACGTCGGAGCCGGCGAGACTGAATTCCTAAATGTTGTCGAGCGGCGAGTCGTTTTGGTGCGGCTTGGCCGCGGTGTCGACGCCACCAGAAAAATCAACCCGGACGTTCTTGGCCGTAGTGTTGCAGTTCTCGCTGGGTTCGGCGCGGTCATTGCACGGACCGGAGCGGAAGCAGTTCGAGCTGTTGCAACCTCGGCCGTCCGCGACGCGTCGAACTCTGATGAGTTCTTGGATCGGGCCACTGAGACCCTTGGGGTTCGCCCCGACGTCATAGATGGTGACGAAGAGGCAGCGCTATCGTTCCGGGGAGCGACGCTCGGTGTCGAGAGTGCCGGACCCGTGCTTGTGATTGATCCCGGCGGCGGCTCCACCGAGTTCGTACTGGGGACAACCGAGCCCGATTATTCGGTAAGCATCGATGTCGGGTCGGTACGCATCACCGAACGTCACCTTCAGCAACGTCCGGTGCAGCCAGGACAGTTGGCAGTCGCCCGATCAGCGGCCGACGAACTGATGTCAAGAGTTGCACTGCCGACGCAACCATCAACCGTCATCGGTGTCGGCGGCACATTCTCAACGCTTGCAGCCATGCACCTCGATCTCGCTCGTTTCGACTCGCAGAAGGTACACGGAACGACTATGACACTCACCGCGATCGAAGGGCTAGTCGAGTTCTTGGCGCTGCGGTCCGTCCAAGAGACCCGCAACATCGCGTCTATGGATGAAGGTCGCGCAGATATCATTCTCGGTGGCTCGATTGTTGTGGAGAGGGCGCTGAAGGTTGTCGGTGTTACCGATGTCCGTATTTCTGAAACCGGGATCCTTCATGGGCTGGCACTATCACTTGGCCAAGCTGGCGTCACATAGCGCGATCTACACTCTCCCCAGGCCCGGGTGGCGAAATCGGCAGACGCGAAGGACTTAAAATCCTTTGTCCCTAACGGGACGTGCGGGTTCAATTCCCGCCCCGGGCACCAGCAAGAGCCTAGGTTTGCTGGGCTGAGCGCCCCTCAACAAGGCGAACGACTGTTCGATGTAGCGTGGCGGGCAACGCCGCAGGCAACTGACAACACGGGCACACCTCGTCGCGACGAAGCCCCCCACCGTGATGGTGGGGGGCTTCGCTTCGTGAAAATCACCGCAGGGGTTGCGCTGCGGGAGGTGGTCCACGAAATCTGCTACACGTTTGGTGCTCGGGCGAGGAGATACGTTGAAACGCCGAGCTGTGGCGAACCACCGGGTCTCGTCAACGCAGCAAAGGCACCCTTCACAAGAGACAGTGCTGCAGCGGTGCCGACGACGACAACAACGAGTGCAGCTATCGGCCTGTCGCGTACGGTGTCGGCGACGACCAATGGCAAGTCACAGGAACGCAAATCGCCTGGCTCGACTCGCTCGAGATCGGCACCGGCAGCGAATTCGAAGAACCCGACACCGGAACCATGTGGCTCATTATCAACGTCACCGTCGAGAACAAAGACCTCGACGCCTAGAACTCGAACATACTTGACTTCGAACTTCGCTCAACCGACGGAATCACCTACGGCCTCGCGATCTTCGCAAACACCGTCGGCGATATAGCCGGCACAATCCTCTTCGACAAAACCCTCAAACGTGGCATCGCCTACGAAATCCCACAAGACGCCACAACCGTAGAGTTCCACTGGGCATCGAACCCGTTCACCTACGACCCTGTGTTCTGGACAATCGAGATCCCATAGCGATGTCAGATGAACGACCCTTCGCTCCTCCGACACCACACAACTCCATCGAAGCGGCAAAAAGAGCCGCAGAACGCGAAAACTTACCATGCCACGGAGCAGGTTTTTGTTGAATGGCTGACGCATTCTCTGTGCGTAAACCGGCTGTGTCCGATGGCTGTAGTCAGCACCTAACGAAGCTGCCGATGCACCTGAGAACGCGAATATTGGCAGTCGGATGCCCTGCACGTAGTTACATTGTTGTACCTATGCTCACTCTTTCGACCTGGAGTCGCCCCGGACTTGACATCCGTAGGAACGTCCCAGGGTGCCTCTGTGTTTGTCAAGCAGCGTCGTTGAGGGACGCGCAGACGGCCTGACGGTGTTGTTCGTCGGCGAGCATGCGACGCCAGACGTGGGCGGCGATCTTGCGTTTGAGGCAGCGCATAGCCTCGTTGCGGGTCTTGCCTTCATCGATCTTGCGGTCGAAGTATCGACGGCCGGCGCTCTTGGGCATGCGTACCTGGGTCACTGCGATCAGATGCACAGCGGAGTTCAGTTTGCGGTCGCCGCTGCGGGAAAGCCGATGGGTGACACGTTCACCGCTGGAGACCTCGATCGGGGCGACGCCGGCGTAACTCGCGAACGCGTCGGAGCTACGGAACCGCGATGGTCGTCCGGTGCGTCCGATGAGCCGGGCTGCGAGCACGGGTCCGATCCCGTCGACCTCGAGTAGCTGACTGCCGTAGTCGTCGAGCGCTTCGGTCATCTGGGCTGCGATCGAGTCCAGTTGCGAGTCAAGACTGCGGATTTCTCGCACCAAATCCCAGCCAAGCATCTTGCGGATACGCCCGGTTGGTGTTGTCGGCCTGATCTTGCGCAGAACCTCGGCTGCGGCGTTGGCCTTGAGCGATGTGGGTGCTCCGCCAGGGATCAGGTCTCTCAACAACGCGTGGAGCTGGTTGACTGATCGGACCCGCTGAGCAGCAAGGTTCGCCCGCCGTTCCTCAAGCAGAGCGAACACGGTTGTTTCGTCCTCGGCCGCCACGACTGCGATGTCGCCCTGGAGCGCAGCGACGCTCGCAGCCGCCGACGCGTCGATCACATCGTTCTTGC
>JADFQA010000020.1 GCA_022562055.1 Acidobacteriota bacterium
TACCAGCATACCCTCACCAAACTCAATCAACCCTGCGACTTTGACCTTGACAGCCGTCACCTTACCTCAAGCGGCAACCCGCTGTAAAGCCAATCATGCAGCAGCTTCCACACGAACGTTTTGCGCTGGGTATAGGTCACCATATTCGTATATATACGTTCCTCTTACCACGCGCAAAACGTTCGCCACAGATACCCAGTCGTCAAAGACTTTGACAACAGCGTCCCTTGCTACTTTTCTACCTTTAGCGACCCAACGTTCTAGCTGTTTAGCATTGGAAAAGTATCGACGTGGCTGGAGCTTTCCTTGGATGCGGACAGGCCATGAAATAACATCGCCCATACTGTTTCGTAGAACAACGATGTCAGAACATCGCCGGTAGACCCATCCCTTGTTGATGAATTCTCCTGGACCTAGCGCCTTTGCTCGTAGGTTAAGCTGATGCTCTCGTAAACGCTCGTACTGAGGAACAACGAGCAACCGGCCTGTAGCAGCTAGACACGTTCTATAGTCGGTCACAGCCCGATGGCTACGACAAAGGAGAGCCGCGCTGGTCGCCACGCTGACCGGCTTGGTTGGGCCACGACTAAGCGCAGGTTGCGCCAAGAATGCACGCATCTGCTTGACGCTATGGAGTGCGTCTGGGTCCACGCCGACAAGAGCTGTTTCGTCCACACAGCTTTCTTGCCGGACAGCATTCCAAAGGCGACGTCTACTGTAGAGTAGAACACGTCTGCGTGTCAGACGCCAAAACACGCCATTACCACGACGTAACAAAACCCGCGCATTTGTGAGAGAGATAGAAAAGAGCCGTGCTAGTTGCCCCGCAAAAACCCGTCGGTTGTCCGACGACGACCCATTTCCAGCTAGCACAGCCCAAGCCATGATACCGCGAGCTGGAAATTGCCGCCTCGTGTATAGATAGGACCATGCTGGAACAGGAATCATGATGTCTTGTCCTGCTCCAACTTCTTCATCTTTGCGCGCTCAACCCCCGACATACCAGGTGCGTCCCCAGCGTCGATCTCCGCGCCAACTACCCACCGCCGAACCGACTCGGTGCCGTACCCCAACTGGTCCGCGACCCGAACCACTGTTCCCTGAGACGTCCCCAGCTCCCTCCGCAGCTCAAAAACCAGCCGAACAGCCTGATCCTTCTCATCGCTTGTATACCGACGAGTCGTCGGCCTTCCCGGTGTGATTTCCTTTGTCATAACCCTCATCTTTCCACACTCAAAAGCCTCCAAGAATCCCAGGGCGAACCATCCAAACGTTTGACACAGGTTTGACATGGGGTGTTTGGCACTGATTCCGGAAACGACGAAACCCTTGAGAACGTCAATGTCTCAAGGGTTTCTAGTTGTAGCGGGGGCGGGATTTGAACCCGCGACCTTCGGGTTATGAGCCCGACGAGCTACCAGACTGCTCCACCCCGCGTCGTGTGAAGGCGAGATGGTAACGGAACCGCAGGACAATCCCAAAACACGGTGCCTCGCCAGCGCGACACCTTGGATACTCAGACTGGACAACCCGCACGTGGGACGTGGAAACCCCAGTTCGTGCACCGTCACGGGGCGGTTCTTGCAGGTTTGTGAACGCGTACGGAACGGTTTGTGAACACTTCTCTATTCGCAACACATGGCGTTGCGCTTGTGGTTGTTTGGGCAAGAACGGTCACGCATTGGCCAGCTCAAGCAAGGAAGATCACACATGAATCAGTTCCTATCGAAACGTCGGCTTCTCGCCCTCGTGCTCGCCAGCCTGATGGTGTTCGCCGCATGTAGCGGCGGGTCCAGCGATGCCGCTGACGAGTCGGCTGACGTCGCTGCTGAGGCACTCGCCGAGCAGGAAGACTCCACCGACGAGGCCATGGAAGACAGCGACGAAGCCATGGGGGAAGACTCGGAAGAAGCCATGGAAGAAGAGGCCATGGAAGAAGATTCCGACGACGCCATGGAAGAAGATTCCGAGGACGTCGACGCCATGATGGCGGGCGGACCAGGTCTGCACTTTGACGTCTCAAACTTTCCAACCCTTGCAAACGGTGTCCACTATGAGGGCTGGGCCGTCATCGACGGTGCTCCAGTCTCTACCGGCAAGTTCAACGTTGTCGACGGCAAGACCGTCAGCCTCGATGGTGACGAGATCAAGGGCTTCCACATCGAGGAAGATCTCGCCGCGGCCACCACGATCATCGTGACGATCGAACCAGAGGGTGACACAGATGCCATTCCATCTGACACTCACTTCGTTGCGGGTGACGTCGACTCAGATGGAAAGTCAGAACTCACCATCGACCACCCTGCCGCCCTCGGCACTGACTTCTCCGATGCCACCGGACAGTTCATTCTTGCAACCCCATCGAACGGAAACGACACGGACGAGTTGTCTGGGGTTTGGTTCCTCGACCCATCGGGACCTTCGGCCTCTTTGACACTGCCCACGCTCCCCGCGGGTTGGACCTACGAGGGATGGGCTGTCATCGATGGGACACCGGTCAGCACCGGCACGTTCCTCAGCGCTGAGGGTGCCGATAGCGGCGAACCGTTCAAGGGTGAAGGCGACACACCGCCGTTCCCTGGCGAGGATTTCCTCCGCAACGCACCAGACGGATTGACCTTCCCCACAGACCTACGTGAGCTGCCAATCGTCATCTCGGTCGAGCCCTCACCAGACGATGCACCAACACCGTTCGTGTTGAAACCCCTGGTCGGCAAAGCGCCGGGAAACGCGGCCGATCACGTTCTCTACGAGCTCGGCAACAACTCCGACGACCTACCCAAAGCAGAAATCTGGATCGGATAACGTCCTCATCTGATCCCAGTCGGCCCCACACCGTGGGACCGCAACAATCCAGTGGCCCCTCTCCCAATACACGGGAGAGGGGCCACTGCTGTCATCGAATCACAACGTCTGCCCTGAGATACTCTGCGCTATCACCGAAGCGCAAACCGCCTAGTTGCTTGCGGCAAGATTGGCGGCCCTTGTCACCAGATCCTCAGCAAGTTGCACAAACTCTGCGTACTTGGCGAGGTCACCGGATTTCAGCGCGGCGTTGGCATCGTCGAACGCCACTTGCGCTTGCACAATGAGGTCTGCAACGCTGCCGTCCCCGATCGGCGTTGGCGGAGGTGTTGTCGTGGGCGTCTCGGACGGATCCACCGGCTCAACAGGCACACCGGTGTCGTCGAAGATCACCGAGATTGCCTCATCGAGAGTCTTACGCATGACAATCTGCCCATCGAACGACACAACAACCTGCTTGAGCTCGGGGATACCACCGTCGGTCCCTCCCGACGCAGAATCGGCGCGCAGATAGATCGGCTGCACATACAGCAGCGACTCGTCAATTGGTATGACCTGCATGTTGCCCTTCACCACGGTCGAACCTGTCTGGCCCCACAGGGTGAACTGCGCTGAAATCTCGGTGTTCTGGTTAATGAAGTCGCCAACCTGGCCCGGGCCGGCTTGCGAGGCATCCGCCGGCAGCGTGTACACGATCAGATCGCCATACGAACCGGGATCCGACTTTGCGACCAGGAACGCAACCATGTTTGGACGCTCGGCCGGCGTAAATGGCTGCATCAATATGAACGACAAATCTTCTTCGCCGGGTAGCTCCATCAGCAGGTAGTACGGCGACATGGGCCGGTCACTCGTAGTTAAGTTGAACGAGGGCTCGCGGAACACTTCTGTGGAAGAGGTCGACGGGTCACGGGCTATCTGCCACGGATCAACCAACGAGAAGAACTCCCTTGCGTCGGTGATGTGGTAGTTGAGGTACATATCTGACTGCACTCGGAACATCGCCTCGGGGTAGCGGAAGTGCTCAGCTATTCCTTCGGGCAACTCTGATGCATCTTTGAACAGGCCGGGAAAGATGCGCTGCTGGGAACGTATCAGCGGGTCGCTCGGGTCGATCACGTAGAGGTTTATCTCTCCGCTCTCGGCGTCGACCAGCGCCTTCACCGAGTTCCGGATGTAGTTGAAGTTGTTGGACAGGCTTGAGGACCGGCCGATGGCCGACAGGCGCCCGGTCTCGGCCCGTTCAGCGAACGGGTATTGATTGGTCGTTGTGTAGAGGTCAACAACCCACACCAGCCGGCCATCAAGCACAACAAGATAGGGGTCGTCATCGCTCGACAGGAACGGCGCAATGCGCTCGACGCGCTCGCGTACGTTGCGGATGAGCAGCAGGCGAGAGTCAGTACGGATTTGTCCAGAGATGAGTGTATCGAGGTTGAGGAACCGAGTCGCAAACGCGGCACGGCGGAAGACGCTCGACAACTGAACCCCGCCCGTACCCGAGTAGGAACCATAGACAATTCGCTCGCCGCCAATGTCGTCGGGGAAGTCAGCCTCAGGCTCATCGGTGTTGACAATCTTGTACGACGTACCTGACTCGTCACCAAAGTAAATGCGCGGCTCATCAATGAGGAACACATCATTGGTGGTGGTCGGCGGGATGTCCTGGACAAAGAAGTCGGGTTGACCGTTTATGGTGACCGCGTTTGCGGGTGACAGAACCGCGCCAAAACCGTGCGTGTACACAAACGTTTCGGTGACCCACCCGCTCGACGGAAGGTTTGCCTCATCAAGCTCCCGTCCCGAGATCATCACCTGCGTCAGTTCACCATCGATTACGTAGCGGTCGACGTCAACATCGGGAAGCGAGTAAAACGTGCGGATCTCTTGGAGTTTCTTGTATGTGGGCTCCAACACCGAGGGGTCCCACAGCCGGATATTGTCGATCGTCTGCGAGTTATTGGCAATACCCTCGCCCGTGAGTGCAGCGGACGCGGCGAACGGGATTACTTCGATGTCCTCAATGTCGTACGCCCGTCTTGTGAACTCGATGTTGTACTCCACGAACGGCTCTTCACGACTCACCGCCTCGGGATCGACTCGAAAACGTTGAATGAATGCCGGGTAGATCCCGCCGATGACGATCGACGTGAACAGCCACAATGCCAGCGCAACAACCGGTAACACCCATCCCCGCAAAAAAACGTTCACTACAAGGATGAGGGCGGCAATGATCGAGATAAAGATCAACAAATTCAAGGCGGGACGTTTTGCGTGGAAATCGGTGTACGAGACACCAAACACTTCGCCTCGCTCAGAGTAAACGAGACTCCATTTGTCGAGGAGGTACCCAAACGCCTTGAGCAACGCAATGCCAGCAAACAAAAGTGACATGTGCATTTTGACACCCGATCCAACGGGGCGACCGGACGCCACCTGGATAGCACCGTTGAAATAGTGCAATGCCGCAACGACGATCGCAGTGACGATCAGAAGTTGGAAAATCCAACCGAATGACGCCCGATAGAATGGCAGCTCAAACACGTAGCGCGACAAGTCGTTGCCAAACACCGGGTCGTTGATCCCAAAGGATTCTGAGGAACGGAAGAACAGCCACTCACGCCAGAACGCTCCTGCGCCGAGGGCGACCATGCCGGCAAGGAACGCGGCAACCGCAAGCCTGACCTTCGCAATCCGGGGTCCGACCCACTCTTGGAAACGTTCGAGCAGCTCGGCGTCAACGTCGTCCGGGTGTGGGGGAATCGGCGGCGAGATGCGGTTGACAAGCCGCATGTTTCCCCATATCACCGCAAAAGCGACAACAAACGCGACCAACATCAACCAGAACTTTGTGAACACCAACGTCGACCAAACCGACGTCTGATTGACAGAGTCATACCAGAGATAGTCTGTCCAAAGAACTGTAACGGCACGTAGAAGGATGATCGCGCCGAACGCGATCGCCGCGTAGAGACCGATTCTCGACTGTTTTACACTGGGGCGGCGCACGTTGCGCGGAAACTCAATCACGGGGTCATTCTATTCGATTACAAGACCATCGGGGCCGAGTTCGTCCGAACCAGCGTCATACGCAGCTCGAGCAGCGGACCGCAGCCGGCGTTCAGCCTCGTCGGAACGCCACGCACGGAACACTTTGCTGGCGGCGCTTGCAACCTGGCGCCCCCCTGCACCAGAACTGACCGCACGCTCGATAGCCGCATTGACAGCATCAAGAAGGTCATCAAGAAATTCTTTTCCGCCGGTGCCGTGTGCAGGGTCGCCGGGCTGCGATGCGGCCACGCCCTGCCGTTCAGCCTCTGCCGAATACCCGGCGATGTGCGCCTCCCTGACAAGCTGGTCAATGTCGCTGACCAGCGAACCGTCGACTTCTGTGACTGATGGGCGCCATTGTTGATCACTTGTCCGCAGTTCCTCTAGCGCGTGGTTCTGGATAGCAACGATGTGTTTTTTAACGAGACGTAACGTGCGGTTCTCAAGCGGAAGCGTCAGTTTGACACGCTGATCGTCGCGAGACTGATCGATCACCTCGCTAATCGCGGCTTCTCTCACGACCGCAGTCTTCCGCCGCTGAACCGGCTTTGCGGCGGGCTTTCGCTTCGTCCCCGGCGCAGTTTCGACCGGGGCCCCTTCGAAGTCTTCGCCCGTAGCAACCGAGGCGGATACCGTCGTTTCCGCGGAATCTCGTAGGGCAGCAAACAGGGCGTCGATTTCTCCTGTGTCCGTCTTCTGGTCGTCGGCGTGAGAAAGGTCGGTTTGCGAATCTGACGACGACTGGGGCACATCGCTAGGAACGGGCACCGCGGATGGGGTGACAGGCGGATCAGCCACCGGTGCGTCGACCGGGGCTTCGCTCTCGGCCGAAGCTGGCTCGCTGTCTGAGCCGGCTGACTCCGAAAGTGTGACCACCTCATCCAACTCGTCGTGTTGGCCGCCAGGCGCGGAGTCGGGATCCGTGTCGGGGGGCGCGGCCGGCTCTGAATCTGCGTCCCGAATTGGTTCGTCGATCTCTACAACGGACTCGCCGCCATCGAATACTTCGCCTGACTGGTGCGTTTTGTGCAGCTCCGCGACCTCATCGGCCATTGCCAACGCATCGACCGCCGCGTCGGGGATCTCAGAGGCCTTCAGCGGGAGAACTACCCGAACCGTGCCCTCGGCATCCGTCCACCCCTGAGACTCCGGACTCGGGATGAACTTCTGATGGGATTCGGGTTCGGAGTCCGCCAAATGCGCCGCCGCAGAAATTTCACTGATCGACTGGCGGGCAGTTTCTAGTTCAGCCATGAGTTCGGCACGTCGCTCTTCGAGCGCCCTCGCCCGCTGCTGGGCAGAGTCAGCAGCCCGCTGCGCCTCAAAGAGCAGCCCCTCGCTTTCCTTGCGGGCGGAGGTGAGCAGCTCGTCAGCGTCGCGTTGCGACTCCCGCACCACAGCATCGGCGTCCTGGCGTGCGTTACCGGTAAGACGCACCGACTCACGCTCAGCCTCCGCACGCATGAAGAATGCATCCTCCTGGGCTGTTGCCAGCAAGGACTCGGCTTGTTCCTTGGCAGTCGCGATCATTTCATGAGAGGACTCCCACGCAGCTGCTCGTAGGGCCTCTGACGCCTTCGTAGCGTCTGCTCGTCGAATCCGGGCTTCGTCATCTGCCTCGTTTCGCCAACGAGCCGAGTCTTCAACCGCCCGTGTACGCATGTTTTCAGCCGCCGCACGGGCATCCTGGAGGATCTTCGTTACATCTTGACCGATCTTGTCGAGTTCGACACGGAGCAACTCTCCCTCCTCAATGCCGAGTTGCTGAAGGGATTGTCGAAGCCTCTCCGCATCATCTTCAATGTCGCGGATGGTCGCTATCGCGTCGCGGCGGAAACTGTCGACCTCGTCGCGGTTGTACCCCTTGCGAGCAACCGAGAAGGATCGACCATTGAGATCATCAGCACTGGAAGTGGTAGCCATCGATCGCCAACATTACCGTCGCGCAAGCCGATCGCGTATCACTCAACCCTGAAGCCCGCGCAAGAACGTGAGGGCGTCGTCGATGGTTTCGATCCGAACAACACCGATGTCGTCACCGGCCGCGTCCACGGCGTCGTCGAAGTTATTCGCCGGCACCAGAACGTACGACGCTCCAGCAGTGATTGCGCCGTACACCTTCTGCTTTATACCGCCAATGGCGCCGACATTGCCGTCCTGATCAATCATCCCGGTACCAGCTATTGCGAGGCCCGCTGTCAGGTCCTCGTCGAGAAGGCGATCCATGATCTCAAGCGCAAACATCAAGCCCGCCGACGGTCCGCCAATGTTGTGTGTGTCGATGTCAATCTCGACCGGGAAAGCGATTCGAGCGTTGTAGTTCGAGAGCAGTACACCCACCATCCCGCGATCGAGATCTTCGACAAGGTCGCCATTGGCGTCCTCCGCACGAAACGGTCCTAGCGTTATGTTGAACATCAAGGTCTGCGGACTGGCGCTATCTGCACCCCGGACAAGTTCGACCTCGATCGTGTCTCCAGGAGCGTGGCCACCAATGAACTCGATAGCGTCGGTCGAGAACTGGATGGTCTCGCCGTTCACACCGACAATCACATCGCCCTCCTCAATCACTCCTTCCGCAGCTGAACCATCGATGACGCTGTTGATGATCGCACCGTCGCCCTCGAACGTGACCTCATAACCAAGCCGAGTGAGCGCCACAAAGATCGCGGCTTGCTTCGATTGGTCCATGAGGTCAATGTTCTGTTGACGCAGTTCCTCGGGGCTCACACCCCTCGGTCTGATGTTCTCCCTCGGGCTGAGATCGACCTTGGGATCGATCTGAGCGCCCCAGTACTCAAGCAGGCTGATTTCCCTGAGCGATACGGTGAGGAAGTAGAGCTGACCCTTCGATGGGCCAGCGTCGTCGGCGACCACGATGTAGTCGCCAACGTCATTGACAGGTCCGGGGGACAGGGCGTAATACTCGACAGACGTGTTCGCGGCGACGAACAGCACACCGCCAACGAGCAAGAAGAACGCAGCGAGAACGAAGGGCCACTTTCGTAGTTTCTTCTTCGGTCGCAGCGATTCGGGAACGTCTTGCCAGCGGGGATCGTCGGTATCGGTGGGTGTTGTCATGAGCAAACCATGCTACCGGGAGTTTTTTGGTAATTGTGAGACCCTGACCAACATTACAGCCGCCCGCGGTGACATCCCGCTGACATCAATGGCTGGCCTAGGTCACGAGACTCAAGGTATCGGTCCAGTACACTTACGAGATGTCACGCATATCTAACTCCATCGAGCTGGCCAAGACATCGTGGTCGGTGCTCAAGGCAGACAAGGAGCTTCTCCTTCTCCCTGTCATGTCGGCTGTCGCGTCCCTGATCACGATGGCAACCTTCATCCTGCCTCTCCTTGCATCGGGCACCATCTCGGACGAGTCCTCAGATGTGAGCGCGCTGGTGTACGTGCTTTTGTTTGTGCTGTACGTGCTTCTCGCCTTCATCACCGTATTCTTCAACGCCGCGTTGATCCACGCAGCCAACGAACGCCTTGCAGGAGGCGACCCGACAATCCGCTCAGCAATAGCTGGCGCCCGAGGATCCATCGGGTTGATTTTCCAATGGGCGCTGGTCTCGGCCACGATATCGATCATTCTCCGAACACTCGAAGAACGTGCCGGGATGCTCGGCCGGATTGTCATCTCTCTGGTAGGCATGGCATGGGCAGTCGTCACCTACCTAGTCCTGCCATTACTTGTCCTTGAGGGATACAGCGTCAAAGACGCCATCTCCGAGTCGGCGACGCTATTCAAGCGCACCTGGGGAGAGAACCTATCAGCACAAGTCGGTTTCAGCCTCCTGGGATTTGTGGTTGCCATTCCTGGCATTGCGCTCATCGTGCTGGGCGCTCTCACGGGCAGCGGAGTCTTGCTAGTTGTTCTGATCGCTCTTGGCGTCGCTTGGCTGGTGCTTGTCGCCGTCGTGTTGAGCGCCCTGGCGGTGGTTTTCCAGACGGCGCTCTACCGGTTCGCTCGCGACGGATCGGCGCCGGGTGCGTTCGATGCGAACAGCATGAACGGTGCCTTCTTTATCCGATAGGTAAGTATCTCATCCGGTAGGTCGCGAGATTCCGACGATACCGCACGGGCACCTCTCCACTCCGGTAATCTTCGGCAGCAAGAAACCAAGGAGTGTCCCCAGTGCAAACCGTTCTCCCATCAAACGTGCTTCTCGGCGCGGTCCTTCCTCGCTCGAAAGTAATCACCGCAGCTTTGGTGTTCGGTTTCGCCCTGTTCACTGCTGCAATGGCGCAGTTGGTGATCCCCCTCGGTTTCACTCCAGTACCAATCACCGGGCAGACACTCGCGGTGCTCCTCGCCGGCGGTGTCCTCGGCGCAAAGGCCGGTGCCGCAAGCCAGCTTCTCTACGTGGGCATGGGTGCAATCGGGCTGCCGTTCTACGCCGGCCAAGCTGGCGGATGGACCGCAGCGACAGGTGCAACAGGCGGGTACCTCGTAGGTTTCGTCATTGCGGCGTGGATTGTTGGACGGCTATCCGAACGTAACCAGGATCGTTCAGTGAGCACCGCACTCGGTGCGTTCCTGCTCGGCACAGTTGTGATCTACCTGGTTGGTGTCCCCTGGCTTGCGCACTCCATTGGAGTTGATTGGAACCGCGCCGCAGAACTCGGCGCATACCCGTTCATTGCAGGCGACCTCTTCAAGGTCACCATTGCCGGCGGGCTGCTCCCGGCTGCCTGGCGCCTGGTAGATCGCACACGAGAGTAGAACTTCACACAATTCTCACACTTAGCTTCGGGCCTACCTAACAAGTAGGCCCGAAGCTATTGATGTATCGACACAAGGGATCACCACGATGCATCGAAGAGGAACCATCGCCACTGCGGCACTCATCATCGGACTAGCGGCCTGCACGCCTGCTAACACCGAACTCACGAACACCACTACCACCGCGGAGTCGGCCGCCGACACAACGCAAAGCGCAGCCGGGACAGACACCCAGACACAGGGTGCCGCGTCTGACACTTCATCATCTGCAACGACGACCTCCACAAGCGAGCCGGTAGCAGCCGACACGACCACCGTTGCCACAACGACAGCTGCCTCGACAACAACGACAACAGCGATGGCCCCCGCCACCGTCGACCTCGATGAACTGGACGACGTCCTCGACGGCCTCGACGACCTGTTCAGCGGCCTCGACGACATCTTGAACGATCTTGACAACGCACTACAGCAAAACGAAGGAGTAATAATCCCATGAACAAGAATCGAACCATTGCAGTGATAGCGGCGTTTGCCGTCGTCCTTGCCCTCCCAGGCGCAGCTCTTGCCCAAGAGCGTGACACGGCGCCTACCGATGTTGTTCGCGAGCAGGAACGAGCTCGGGACACCGACCGACCGATCGAAGAGATCAAGGAACGGGCCGCTGAAGCAATCGCCAAGCGACAGGTCACACTCAACCGTCTGACAGAGAAAGCCATCGCGGCCCCACATCTCACCGACGAGCATGAGGCGTCGTTACTGGCGGACTACGCGGCGGCTTCCAGCGGTCTCGCCGATCTCGGCGATCGTATCGAGGGCGCAACAACCTACGAAGAGCTTCGCTCGCTGGTGCCGTTGATCGCCACTGACTACCGGGTGTACCTGGTGATTGCCCCGAAGTCGTATCTCGTCGTCGCGGCCGATCGCATCAATGCCGCGGTGCCCCGTTTCGAAGAAGCACTCGGAAAGATCGCGGCCCATATCGCTCGCGCTGAAGAAGCCGGGTGGGACGTAGCTGAGGCAGTTCGCTACCTCGACGAGGCCGAGGCGAATCTCGCCAACGCGGCCAGGCTTGTGGCGCCTGTTGCAGGCAATGTGATCAACCTCGACGCATCCGACTGGCCGAACCCGGCAGAAGCAACACTCAAGTCGAACCGCGAAGCCGTGCGCAATTCGCACAGCGAACTCAAGGCGGCAAAGGAAGCCGCCAAGGCTGCGGTCGAAGCACTGCGTGCCGCAGCACCGAACGACACTATCGACGGATAGCAAACCCGACGGCGCTGCCACGGATGAGGTAAAGCCACCGAACTGCCTCAAACGAGGAGGGCGACCCACCACAGGGTCGCCCTCCTCGCGTTCCAAACCGAGGCCGGTCGCCCGTTAGCCCAACAGGGTCCAAACCGTCAGCTACAGTTCGACAATGTCCCTACAGGATCGCGCAAGAACTCTCTTTGACGGTGATCTGTTCGCCAAGACACTCGGGGTCGAGTTCATCCGCGCTGACAACGATGCCGTGGTGCTTGGCCTGACGGTGACCGCCGAACACTGCAACGTCCACGGCACGCTCCACGGCGCAGTCAGCTACGCCCTTGCCGATATCAGCTTTGCGATTGCCAGCAACCTCGCCGGCCCGGCCGCAGTGGCGGTAGATGTCCACATGGTCTACTCGGGTGCGGCATGCAAAGGGGACAAGATCGTCGCGACTTGTACGGAGCTGCGCAGAGGACGAACGCTGGCTACCTACCGGTCCGACATCATGCTCGGTGACAAACTGCTCGGTTCATTCACCGGGACCGTGTTGATCACCGGGGCTACCGATACGACCGACATGTCCAGATAGTCCGTCTAGACGCAGAATCCACCGAGAACGCCACGCGTGCAGAGCAGCGTCCGTTCAACGCTCTTGAGTCCATGGATGCCGTCCTCCACCTGTATGAAGATGTGGAGCCTGAAACCAAGCACCGCGTCGTCTCCCAGATCGATCACGTCAACGGTAACCTCGTGAAGGTCTCCATCGGTCAGCGCAACAGTCGTGGTCACCCTTGAAGCTGGTTCTGCCGACGCAAACGCTGCAACAACCGCGTCGATGACGGTCTGATCGGAGTCGCCACTCGGCGTTTCACCGTGGAACGCAATGACATCCGCCGTTGCGTCGTCAACCTCGCCAAGGTACCCGATGAAGGCCGCAGACACCCACCCGGTGGTGCCATCCTTGTTCATTTCATACCAGAAAGACCTGGGTAACTGGCGGGTGTTCCCAGCCGCCACGAAAGCGGCATACGTAGGAGCTGCGGTAGCAACAATCTCCTCGCCAACGCCGGGGCCGCGGCGCACGTTGAGAACGTCATCAAACTCCACACCAACCACGGCGAGCACCTTGCCGGCCGTCGGCCCAAAGTCCACGGGTGTGCCTGCCAACGTAGTTGTGGTGGGTGGAGCGGTCGTGGTCGACGGTGTCGCGGTTGTCGTCGGCAGGGTGGTCGTCGGACTCGGGCTAGCAGTTGTGGTAGATGTCACAGTGCCGGTCGTCGACGTCGGCGGAAACGACGTTGTAGAAAAATCAGTGTCCGAGCCCGAGCATGCTGCGGCAATCAGCGCAACAGCAACAAGCGTTGCGGTCAAACGGAGTCTGTTCATGGCGGGTGTCCTCTCCCTTGTCGTCTCCCTCATGTAGACGTCAAATGACGTCGGTAGAGTTCCCGGCCGTCCGATAAAGTGACTCCCGCTCGATCGCCGCTAGACGGATGTCTCTTCGCCGAGATACGCCTTGATGACCGCAGGGTCCTTCTGCACGTCGGCGGGAACCCCCGTTGCGATCGGAGTGCCGAAGTCGAGCACGAGGATTCGGTCGGCTATGTCCATGACGAGGCCCATGTCGTGTTCGACAAGGATGATGGCCGTACCAAGCTCTTGGCGGATATCGAGAATGAATCTCGCCATGTCTTCTGTCTCCTCAAGGTTCATGCCGGCCACGGGCTCGTCGAGAAGTAAAAGCTCTGGTTCCATTGCGAGGGCACGACCCATTTCGACACGCTTCTGGATGCCATACGGCAGTAACGCGACAGGGTACGCACGCCACGACTCAATCTCTAGAAGGTCGATGATCTCTTCGACCACCGCCCGGTTGGCAAACTCCTCAGTGCGGGCCTTCTTGGTCCACAGCGCTCCCGCCAGCCAGCCGACGCTACTCCGAACATGGCGGCCAAGCAGCAGGTTGTCGAGCACGGTCATGTGGGCGAACAATTCAATGTTTTGAAACGTCCGCGCAATGCCAAGCTTCGCAATACGGTCGGGACGTTGCCCGAGAATCGACTCTCCCTTCCAGCGGATGTCGCCCTCTTGAGGTTTGTAAACACCGTTCACGCAGTTGAACGCTGACGTCTTGCCGGCGCCGTTCGGACCGATAATGGCAAACAGTTCGCCGTGGTTAACAGCGAAGCTGACATCCGAAAGAGCTTTCACGCCCTTGAAGGCCAGGCTCACGCTCTCGAATTCGAGCAACGGAACACTCACGACAACCATCTCTTTCGGCGTTTGTAGTGCTTGACGTCTCGGAACGACTTTCGTTCTCCGGAACCATGAAGCCCAAGGTAAAACTCCTTCACGTCTTCGTCCTTGAGGAGTCGCGCAGCGGGGCCATCCATAACGACCTTGCCTGTCTCCATGATGTACCCGTAGTTCGCAATCGATAGCGCCATGTTGGCGTTCTGTTCGATGAGCAGAACGCTGGTGCCGTCCTTGTTGATGTCGACGATGATGTCTCGTATCTGGGCGACGAGCATCGGGGCGAGCCCGAGGGATGGTTCGTCAAGAATGAGCAGCGAAGGGTTCGCCATCAATGCCCTACCAATGGCGAGCATCTGCTGTTCGCCACCAGAAAGGTAGCCGGCGGTGTCTTTCCGCCGTTCTTGCAGAACGGGAAACATATCCATCACGCGATCGTACGATTCCTTGACGTTTTTTTGGTCGCGGTTGGTCGTTGCCCCGGTGCGAAGATTGTCATCGACGGACATCTCGGCGAAAACCCTCCGTCCCTCCATCACCTGCGCTATACCACCCTTGACGACACGAGACGCATCAATGCGATGAATGTCTCTGCCGTTGTACGTAACCGAGCCTTTGGTGACCTCACCCTCGTGAAGGTCGAGTAGGCCGGTAATCGCACGCAGAGTTGTCGTTTTCCCCGCACCGTTGGCGCCCAGCAACGCGACGATTTGCCCTTCGCGAACCTCAAGACTGAGTCCGCGGAGCACGAGAACTACATCGTTGTAAACGACTTCAAGGTTTGCAACTGTAAGCATATTGCGGGTGGGTTCCTCACACCTCTATCGGGATGGGGGTGCGGCGAGGCCGCACCCCCATCGAATGTCTTGGACTAAAGCTCGTAACAAGCCTGGTTGAAGTCGTACTGCGCGGCAGCATCTCCAACGAAGAAGTCCTTCTCAAGACGAGACCCGGTCGTGCCATCGGCCTGCGACAGCGTCTGGTCTGCACCACCGGCAGCGGTGTACAGCGCCAAGTCAGGCTTGAAGATCGCAAGCGAACGCTGAACGTAGTCGTTCGGCGTACCGGCGTAACTCTGGTCTGGAGCAGAGCCGCCGAAGGCGACTGAAGTCAGTCCGTTGGCCGCCGCAACAACTCCCTCGGGAGTGAGGTCGTAGTTAGCAATCGCCGCAGCAAGCACCTTGTGCATCGTAATGGCTTCGTTCCAACCCGAGATGAACGAGTCAGAAGGACGACGATCTGGGAACTCCGCCGACATTGCTTCCATCATCTCGTTGTTTCCTGGGGTATCAACACCCCACGCAACGTTGTACGCCGACTGATAGTACACCGCGTCGTACAGAGGACCCACAGGCGAGTCAAGCAGCGCAGCGTTGTACGACGGACCCGGGGCCGTGAAGAAGCCGGTGTATCCAGCCTGAACAGCGCCGGCGAGGATCTCTGCACCAATCGATGGGTTGGTCGTTAGGAACGTCCAGTCCGCACCCGAGTCGACAATGCCCTGAATGACGGACGTCTGATCCTGGCCGGGGATGACCGCAGCTTCGCCGTCGTAGACGATTTCCATACCATAGAACTCGGCGGCGATCTTCACACCTGCCGCGGCGTCCTGCCCGTAGTCACCAGGGAACGTGGCAAGAGCAATCGTCGTGCCACCCATCTCGTTGATGAAATCAAGGAGGTTCATCGCCTCAACGCAGTAGTTGGTGTTCTGCTCAAGCATCACACCGCCGTCGAACTCGGGGATCGCCCAGCCGGAGTACCAGCTCAGCGGGATGACAAGCATCGAGTCTTCCTTGTACAAGTCGAGTGTTGCAACGTTTGTCGGCGACCCGGTCGACTGACTGATCGCGACGACATCGCCACGAATCTTCTCGTACTTCTCGAGGTGCTGCTCGACGTCGTAGTTAGTGTCCTCAATTACGAGTTCCACCGTCCACCCGTCAATTCCGCCAGCGGCATTGACGTTGTCCCAATACACTTTTTGTGCGTCGGTAATGTCAATGACTAGCGGGGCGAACAGGCCAGTCAGGTCGGCAAGCAGGCCGAGCGTGATGACTTTCGCATCAGCGTCCACGCCTCGCGCCGTGGCCATGGTGGCTGCGGGGGCGGCAGTGGTGGGAGCCGTCGTCGTTGTTGTCACGACGGGTGCTTCGCCGGCAGTAGTTGTCGTTTGGACACTGGAGGGTCCTGCCGTTGTCGTCGTCGTGGTTGCCGTGCTTCCGCAAGCAGCCGCGACCAACGCCATGGCGACTACCACCAGAACCCATGTATATCGCTTTCTCATAAGTTTTCTCCTCTTCGATTTGATTTCCGTATATTCGTGAGCAACCGTGACCGATTGCTCATGACCTAATCAGCATGTTCTAGTCAGTATGTAAAGGGCCAGCCCTTCCAATAGTTCCTCACTTTAATCCAGATGCCGTAAAGCCCCAGTGGCTCGACGACGAGGAACACCACGATAAGCACGCCGAACAGTACGACGTTGAGCTGAAAAATACTGAGGCCCGGCCCGTACGCGTCGAGCGAAACGATCCCGATGTAGTCGTTGGGACCGGTACGGATAAACAAGTCTCCAAGCCACGCAAAGCCGCCCTCGTCGGTGGCTTGCGTCGCCAACCAATTCGTAGTCTCTTCAACGATCCGCGGCGAAAGGACGACGAAGAACGTCCCCAGGAACACGCCGACTATCGTGCCGGCGCCACCGATAAGAACGATTGCAACAAATTCTATGGATAGGAACAGATCCCAAGACTCGGGGATGCTCCGACCGATGACCGACGAGAGAATGGCTCCGGCGACACCCGCATAAAACGAAGAGATCGCAAAGGCCTGCGTCTTGCCTTTAGCTTCGGCGACACCCATCACTTCGGCCGCAATGTCGCGGTCCCGGATCGCCGCCCACGATCTACCAACCCTCGTCCTCATGAGATTCTTCGCCATCAAGGCAAATCCAACGACAAAGACCAATACGAAGAAGTACGTCTTGGACAGGCCGCTCATTTCTTCGATGTGCACCCACGGCAGCCAGTTGATCGGCGTGAGCCACCACCACAGCGGGCCATCGCTTGTGAACGAAACTACCGGATCCATTTCCCGCCAGAGAGCGAATTCGAGCTTGGGCCACGGACGACCTGTCGTCGGTCCGCCAGCGACCTTGCCAAGATTTCGCCACAAAAACAGCCCGATGAATACAAGGCCAAGCGTCACGAATGCGAGGTATAGACCGCGCACCCGCACCGCAGTAGGCGCAATGAGAATCCCTACGAAGGCGGCACCAACGCCAGCCGCGGGGAGCCACACCCAGATGGGAAGCCCGAGGCCCCATACCGTACGTCCCGCTTCTCCACCCAGAACCACTGCGGTGTACGCACCGACCGCCATGAAGAATGAGTGACCAAGCGATACCTGACCCGCCACACCGATCAGCAGGTTCAATCCGAGCGCCGCTATTGCATAAATCAATGCCTTGTTGAGGAGAATCATCCAACCGGCGTCGCCGAGGAACCCGAAGAACGGCAAAGCATTGAACGGAATCAGTATCGCTACGACTCCGAGGAGCGCTATCGACACCCGTTTCGTTGTCGTTGGGAACAGACCGACCTCAGCCTGATACTCCGTGTAGAGATTCGGTCTGCCTCTCATACGCGTCGAATCTCCTTAGTACCAAAAAGGCCGTGCGGTCTAAAGAGAAGTACCAGCATCATGAGAAGCCACGGGACGATTCCTCCGAACCCGATGCCGAGCCATGCAACACTTCCTAGATAGGATCCCGCAATAACCTCTGCCACTCCCACGAGAAGGCCGCCGATAACGGCGCCCTTCACCGAGTCAAGGCCTCCGATGATCACGACGGGAAACGCCCGGAAAGCGATGAGAGCCGTAAACGGACTCACACCCGCGCCGCGAGGTGCCAGCGATGCGAAAATTCCACCGAAAGCGGCCAATGCGGCGCCGATCGCCCAAGCAATTGCGAACACCCTGCCGACCGAAATCCCTTGAGCCATCGCGGCTTCCTGGTCGAACGCGGTAGCGCGAACGGCGACTCCCGTTCGGGTGCTGAAGAACCACGCAAGGGCGAGGCTGACGGCGATGAGCACCACAATGGTCACAACTTGGGTCTGTGCGATACGAAACACGCCGACCTCGATAACGTTGACACCCCATGGGTCTCCAAGGCCCTGGTTTGTGTTGTCGATGAAGTCGTTGGTGACCGTCCGAATGATGAGATCGAGGCCGAGAGTGATCATCGCGACCGCGAATAGCGGTTTGCCGATCATGGGGCGTATCGCAACCCGCTCGATAACGATTCCGACGAGGGCGGTGACCACGATCGCGAGGAACGCAGCGAGCGTCCACTGCAAGGTCTGCGGGGCATCACCCATCCACCGCCCTGGGATCCGGACCACGGTAGCGAAGTAGTACACGAAGTAGGCGCCGAGGGCCGCGATGGCGCCATGCGCAAAGTTGACGACCTGCGTGGCCTTGAAAATAATCACAAATCCGAGCGCCAGCAACGCATAGATCGCACCAAGCGCAACACCGGACCCCAATGCGTTGACGAATTTTCCGACAGACGATTGCGTCACCGCTTGGGCAACTACGACGATGTCGATCACGAGTACATCGACTCCACGAGATCCGAAAACATCTCTGTCATTGCACCACGCTTGAGTTTCTGGGTGGCGGTCAACTCGCCATCCTCATGATCGAGTTCCTTCGGGATCATGCGAAACTGCTTCACCTGTTCAGGCCGGGAGAACTTTTCATTGGATTCGTCAATAACGTGCTGGACCAACGCGATAACCTCTGGTTTCTCTGACAGGTCACGGTACGTTGTATAGGGGATCTCACGCCGCAGCGCCCAGTTGCCTACGACGTCATACTCAATTCCGATGAGAGCGGTGATGTAGTTGCGTCCGTCACCGATCACCATGGCCTCCTTGATGTACGGCGACGCCTTCAGGGAGTTTTCGATTTCAGATGGGGAAATGTTCATACCACCCGACGTGATGATGATGTACTTGATACGGTCGATGATCTTGAGGTGGGTGCCATCGACCCACTCGCCGACATCGCCCGTCTTGAGCCATCCGTCATCGGTGAAAGCGTCTGCAGTTGCTTCGGGCCTGTTCCAGTACCCCTTGAAGACACCATCGTGTTTTGTCTGGATCTCGCCGGTCTCTTCATCAAGCCGCAGACCAATGTCAGGGTACGGCTCACCGACGGTCCCGAGATTCACACGTCCGTGGAAGTTCAACGTCGCAACCGCGGCGTTCTCGGTCATGCCGTAGAGCTCGTACACGGGCACCCCGAAGCCCATGAAGAACTCCAAGACCTCAGGAGCAATTGCAGCGGCGCCGGACCCCGACCAACGTACTCGCCGAAGACCGATGCGCTCCTTCAATGCCCTGAACACCAGTGGGTCGCCGATGGCGTAGGCGATCCGGCTTTTGAACGTGTGGAGGCCACCGTTATTAACGCGCTCCTTGCCAATAAACCGTGCGAGCTTCATCGACCCGACACCGATCATGCGCTTGAACAAGGTCGCATGTGACATGTTGATCAGCACGGTTGCGTGGATCTTCTCCCAAATCCGTGGGACTGCAAAGAAGAGTGTCGGTTGTACCTCGCGCAGATTGAGTTGCACGGTCTCAATAGACTCGGCGAAGTTCAGCACACACCCCGCGCCGACCATCGACCACGTCGAGAAGATTCGTTCTGCTACGTGGCACAGCGGAAGGTAGGTGAGAATCTGATCGTGGGGACCTGGGTCGATGCCGTCGGCCAACCGGTTTGGTGCCCCGACGATTGTTGAGATCGCAAACTCAGCGTTTGCGTTTGTCAGCATGGCCCCCTTCGGTGGGCCGGTCGTGCCTGAGGTGTACACGAGAGTCATGATGTCTTCCGACTCAGCCTGAGCCATGATCGCCTCGACTGCGCCCTCGTTAGCAGCCCGGTGAGCACGGCCCCGGTCCATGAAATCGTCCCAAAACTCAAGACGATCGTCGTCGTACGAGCGGACCCCGCGAGGCTCGACGTACAAGATGTTCGTGAGGTTCGGAAACGACCCAGGCTCAGCGTCGAGAACCTTGTCGACCTGCTCCTGATCCTCAGCAAAGTGAATCGCGGCACCCGAGTCGTTCACGAGGTAAATCACTTCGGCCATCGGGTTTGTCGGATACATACCGGTCGTAATGGCACGGATCGCAACAGTGGCGAGGTCGAGGATGATCCACTCTGGGCGGTCCTCCGAGTGGATCGAGACCACATCGCCCACCGCAACGCCCAAATCAAGCAAGCCGTGTGCAGCGGTCAGCACTTCGTCCCACAACTGATTCCACGTGCGCTCCTGCCAGATCCCGAAATCCTTGTCGCGCATCGCGACCTGGTCCGGCGAACTCGCCGCCCAGGCTCGCGCTCGTGTCGCGACCGTGTCGATGCCCGAACTCGCCTCCGGGGTCAGCGGCCGGTCCATCGTCGCAGTCATTGGACCTCTCCATCTCGTCGTCTAGTGAACCGATAGGCGTGGTGTCCGCCGGTCGACTCCGTCTCAACCCCGTCTGTTTGGGATGCCTCTATCCCTGGGATCGCATGAACCCTAGAGAGTTGCGGTACCCGTTGTCATACCGACTTCGGCAGGCTACGAAAGAACGGGCTTTCTTACCCCGACAAGACGAAAGCGATTGGCCACAAATGCCGGATCTGTCAGCGATGCGTTGCCGGCCGGGTTGGCGCCGGTGACGTGAAAGTCGCTGAACGCGGCGGACTGATTTACGTACAGACCACCCGTGAGGTTGAACGCGACCGATACCCCGGCTTCCACCGCGGCATCCACCGCCGCGTCGACAACGGAGTCGTCGGTGGCGTACACCAGCCAGGTAAGTGCACCATGCTCGATCGCGGAACGACGAGCAAGTTCGAGCGACTGCTCGGTCGAGTCGGTCGAGATGATGTACACAACGGGTCCGAACATCTCACGCATGAACGCATCTTCGTCGGCAGCGTCGACTCCGACTACGACGGGCGTACGAACCGTAGCTCCCCCAAACGTTGGATTGATAACAGTTCTCGATTCGAGCAACACGTCTCCGCTACCGGCGGCTTCGCCAATACGCGCCTCGGTAGCGCTGCCCTTGATCGCCCCAAGAATGTCCGACGCCCTTTCGTCGTCGCTCAGCAGACCCGCGAGAGCATCGGTGTAGGCCGAAACGACGTCGTCGAAACTGACATGTTCGCCACCGACATCGATCCCGTCGCGTGGGATGTACAGGTTTTGCGGGGACGTACACATCTGCCCGGAGAAAAGTGCCGTCGAAACCGTGAGGTTGCGCATGATCCCTTTGAGATCGAGCACTGAGTCAATCACGACCGAGTTCACCCCGGACTTTTCCGTGAACACGTGGGTGTTGGGGACGTTGGTCTCCAACCAGGTGCCGAACGCTGAGCCGCCGGTGAAATCCACCAGCTTGACTCGAGGGTCAAGAACGAGGTCCTTGGCAATCGGCGCTTCGGGGGTGTCGACTGCGAGGGTCACGAGGTTCGGATCGAAACCAGCCTCTTCGAACACAGCGCGAGCTGTCTCAACGAATATCGCGAGCGGCAGAATTGTGCCGGGGTGAGGCTTCACGATCGACGCATTGCCGGTGACAAGGCTCGCAAAGATCCCCGGATACCCGTTCCATGTCGGAAACGTTGACACCCCAATCGTGACCTCGACTCCCTGTGGACGCAGATGCCACTCCTTGTCGACTACGAGCGGATCACGTTTTCCCTGCGGCTTCTCCCATCGCATCGATGTCGGAACCCGAGTGATCTCGCGATAGCCGTAGGCGACCGCCTCGAGCGCACGGTCCAGGGCATGTGGTGACCCGGCTTGGAACGCCATCATGAACGCCTGCCCGGTGGTGTGCATCACCGCATGCGCCATCTCGAAACTCTGTTGTGAAAGCGTGTCGAGAATCTCCAGACATACAGCCGCCCTAGTGTCAGCGCTTGCCCGTGCCCACGTTTTCATTGCCTCTTGAGCAACGGTGATCAGGACGTCAGGATCGGGCGCCGGATAGCTCACCCCAAGCTCCATGCCATAGGGTGAGTACTCAGCAACGTCCATCATCCCGGTGGACGGCTGGTCTAGTTCAAAAGGCTTGCCGAGACGCGCCTTAAAGGCAGTCTCGCCAAGTGCGGCAGCATCCTCGCCGTAGGCGCGTGGCGACTCGGGGTAGGGACTCCAGTACTCGCGGCTGTCGATCATCTCGAGTGCTTTTGCAAGGGTCCCCTTGTGCTTTTCAACAAGCTCGTGCTGTTCGGTTGAAGTCGTCGTCATCTTTGTCTCCTCATACCTTCTCCAAAACCATTGCTATCCCCTGGCCAACACCGATGCACATGGTCGCAAGACCGTATCTTTCATCCCTTAGGTGTAGCTCTTCGACCACGGTGTTTACAAGCCGGGTGCCTGTCATCCCCAGCGGATGTCCTAGGGCTATCGCGCCCCCATTCGGATTTACAAATTCGGCGTCGTCGGGAATGCCAAGCTCGCGCAACACCGCCAACGCCTGGGCCGCGAACGCCTCGTTGAGTTCTATGACGGCCATGTCCGAAAGTTCCAACCCTACGAGATCAAGAACTTTCCTAGTCGCAGGCACGGGTCCTATGCCCATGATTCGGGGAGGCACCCCGGCTGTAGCCATCCCCAGAATGCGTGCCCTCGGTACCAATCCGTGCCGTTGTATCCCAACGTCCGAGGCGACGATCGTCGCGGCGGCCCCGTCGTTAATTCCAGAAGCGTTGCCTGCGGTGATGGTCCCGCCCTCGAACAGAGGCCGCAACCCAGCAAGCCTCTCCGCGGTGATGCCGGGCCTGGGGTGTTCATCCTCGCTGACAAGCGTCGGGGCGCCCTTCTTGCCGGCGACTTCGACCGCAACGATTTCGCGCGCCAACCGCCCCGAGGCCGTCGCCTTAGCGGCACGTTCCTGGGAACGGAGGCTAAAAGTGTCCTGGTCTTCACGACTGATCGCATAGTCCACAGCAACGTTTTCGGCGGTCGCCGGCATCTCATCGCGACCAAAGTGTTCAGCCAGCTTCTGGTTTACAAACCGCCACCCGATTGTGGTGTCGTACATCTCCACCGACCGTGTAAACGCCGCATCGGCCTTTGCAAGCACCTTTGGCGCCCGACTCATGGACTCGACGCCACCAGCGAGAAACAAGTGACCCTCACCAGCCTTTGCGGTGCGCGCCGCCAATCCGATTGCCTCCATCCCGGAACCACACAACCGGTTGATGGTCGAACCGGGGACGTCAGTCGACATGCCGGACAGGAGCACCGCCATACGAGCAACGTTGCGGTTGTCCTCACCAGCCTGGTTGGCGGCGCCGATGAACACATCATCGGTTGCGTCCCAGTCGACCGAACCGTGGCGATCCATCATGGTCTTCATGACATGAGCCAACAGGTCGTCTGGTCTAACACTCGATAGGGATCCACCGAACCTTCCGATGGGTGTCCGAACTGCCCCACAAATATACGCTTCAGTCACGGTCGTGCTCCCGCGAGGCGATCGTCTTGCGCGACTCGTCTTAACCACAGCGAGGCGCGATACCGCTCCTCACCATACGCCGCGACGAGGTTGTCGAGCACTGCAATGACCCTTGCAGCCCCGACTCGCATCGTCCACTGCAACGGACCCGACGGATAGTTGGTTCCTAGGCGCATCGCGGTATCGATCGCTTCGACTGTTGCGATGCCTTGGAGCACCGTGTCACCGGCCACCGACGCAAGGGTGGCGAGAGTCCGTGCGACGACAAGACCTGGTGTATCCGCCACTACTGACACCCGAAACCCTGCAGCCTGGAGCGCACCGACCAGGGCTCCCAGCGACTCGGCAGAACATGTAGACGACGCCGCAATGCACGCTCTCGAGGTGGTGTTCCAATCGTGGACCCAATCCATGACGACTGTGTTCACGGGTGCGATCCCCGCGTCAACGAGTGACGTTGCGGTCCTGCCGTCGGTGAGTCGAAGCTGGATGTCGCCAACCGAGATCACACCGTCACCAGCAACGTGGGTGACGGAGATACCCCGCATCGTCCAACGGTCGACAAGCGCTCCCAGCGCACCAGGGTCGCCGTGGATAACGACTTCGCGATCAAGACCGTGGTCCGGTGCAGTTACCGGCAGCGGCTCGGTGACATCCGGGCCGTACTCGTAAAACCCACGGCCCGTCTTACGACCGAGATGACCGGCGTCGACGAGCGATTGCTGCAAGTTAGACGGCGCAAATCGCGGGTCGCCGAACGTGCCTACAAACACCGATTTCGACACCGCAAGACTGACATCGAGGCCGATGAGATCCAGCAGGGTGAACGGTCCCATGCGCCAGGCGCCACAGTCGGTATAGATTGCGTCGAGTGTCGCAACATCTGCGACGCCCTCGGTGAGGAGGCGAAGCGCCTCGCCGTAATACGGTCTGGCCACCCGATTCACTATGAAGCCAGGGGTCGACTTAGCGTGCACCGCGGTCTTACCCCACGCCTCAACTGTTTCAAAGACCGTCGAGGCCACACCAGGGTCGGTCTCTGCGCCGTGAACAATTTCAACCAAGCGCATAACGGGGGCGGGGTTGAAGAAATGCATGCCGACACATCGTTCGGGCCGCTCGAGTCCTGCAGCGATTGCGGTAACTGACAGCGATGACGTGTTCGTTGCAATGATCGCATCATCGGTGACCAACTTTTCGACACGGGCCAAAACCTGCTGCTTTGTCTCGAGGTCTTCAACGATCGCCTCGATCACCAGCCCGCATCCGGCAAGATCATCGACCGAACTTGCGGTACGTAGATTTTGCTCGGTGGCGTCTGCAACCTCGCTGTCAATGCGACCGCGCTCCACGCTACGTACCAGCCGCTGCACAATCGCCTCGATTGCGTCGGCGGCAACCCCATCGCTCTCATCGAACAGAATGACGCGATGCCCGCCAGCCGCGGCCACGTGCGCAATACCTGCGCCCATCGTTCCTGCACCGATCACACCGACAACAGTATCTGGCGGCAGCACGCTCATCAGGATCCCGTGAAGTTCGGCGGCCGCTTGTCGAAGAAGGCTGCAACACCCTCGCGGTAGTCGTTCGACCGGCCTAGCGCATCTTGCGTGTCGCGTTCTGCGTCAAGCTGCTGGTCGAGAGTGTGGTCGAACGAGTGAGCGAGCAGCTCCTTGAGCTTGGAGAACCCAAGTGTGGGACCCGAAGCGAGCTGTTGTGCGGTGGTGGTAACGGTTTTGGCGAGATCAGCGTCATCGACAACCGACCAGATCAGCCCCCATTCGACGGCCTTCTCGGCCGAAAGCGGCTCTGCAAGCATTGCGAGACCCATGGCGCGGGCGGAACCTACCAGACGCGGCAACGTCCACGTGCCGCCGCTGTCGGGGACAAGGCCAATCTTCGCAAAGGCTTGGATGAACTTCGCCGAGCGTGCCGCGAACACGAGATCGCATGCCAACGCCAGGTTCGCTCCAGCGCCCGCGGCTACTCCGTTCACGGCCGCGATCACAGGCTTTGGCATTGTGGTGATGAGGCGAACGATCGGGTTGTATCGTTCGTCGAGCGACTCAAACAGGTTGGGTGGTTCGTCTTCTTCACCGGTGACGGTGCGGTCTGCAAGATCCTGACCTGCACAGAATGCCCTGCCGGCACCGGTGATCACCACACACCGGACGCTGCCGTCAGAGCCGGCTTGGCGAAGCGCATCGTGCAGGTCAACCGTCATTGCAGCGGTGAACGTGTTCAACCGATCGGGGCGGTTGAGGGTGATTGTGAGAACGCCGCTGTTACGTTCACTGAGAATGTGGTTTTCGGTCATTCGATCAACTCCGACTCGGTCGACACGATTTTACGCCGCCGCACGCCGGATTGTGACCCACCGCGCCAGAAATGTCTATCGGCCGACCTTGAGACGGAACCATCACCAACCACACTCCGTCATAGGCCACCCGATGTTGGCGACAGGTAGCCTTGTGCCATGGCGAACCTCCGTAAACAGCTCGTTGCGCTGATAGACAACCCACAGGCGTTCCTCAACCATGACAGCCCAGAGCTGAGAAGACTCGCCGTCTCACACCTAGCCGGAACGACGTCAATCGACGACGTCGACACCTTCTGCGAAATGTTGGTCAATGACCCCGACGCGCGGGTACGAAGCGAAGCTGCTGAGAGCATTGGCCTCTCCGGGCTGGACCGCACCGAAAGTCTGCTGGCAGCTTTGGACGATACCGACGAGACCGTCGTCGAGGCGGTCGTGACGGGCCTCGGCGAATTGGAAGACGAGCGTTCTGTACCTTCGCTTATCGACCTCGCATACACTGGATCAACCAAGATGATCAGGGAGGCAGCGGTCGCTGCGCTGGGCGCCGTCGGACACGCCGATGCGTTGCCTGTGCTCATGGATCTTGTCGTCTCGGGTCCGCCGCAGGTACGGCGCAGGTGCGTTGTTGCGCTCACCGTGTTCGACGGCGACGAGGTCGAAGCCGCATTGCGCGCCGCGGCTAAGGACAACAATCCAATGGTCCGCGAAGCTGCCGAAATGGTGGTCGGAAGGCCCGCACCGCAATGGGAACCAATCGACATCTCACCCAGCAGTGAGAACTCCTAGAGGTCATCAGTGATCGGCGTGGTCTTCGCGTACCCATTCCGCTCCACCTGGCCAATGTTCCTTCTTCCAAATCGGGGCGCGACGTTTCAGCTCGTCGATGACGTAGCGTGCGGCTTCGAAAGATTCGGCACGGTGCGCTGACGAGACAGCAACAGCGACCGACACCTCTCGCACGCGCAATTCACCGAGCCGATGTGCAGCACAAATGCGCAGAATGTCCCACCGCTTGGTGGCTTCAACGAGAATCTCAGCGATCTTGTCTTCGACCACACCGGTGTACGCCTCGTACTCGAGATGGCTGACATCGGCTTTTCCGGGAGCATGGTTCCTCACGGTGCCAGAGAAAAGAACCGACGCTCCTGCCCGGTCGTCTTGGACCTCCTCAAGCATCGCCTGGAGATCGATCACATCGTTGCTCACCGCAACGTTTTGCGCTGAAATGGGGTCCATAGCTCTAATCCTCGGATACAATCAGGTGGGTTATGAACAATACTTCTGATCCCGACGACACGACAGACGATACCCACGCAGCCGAAGCGCACACTGGGGATCAAGATGTCTCCCGTCTTCTCCCCGATGAACTCGGTGGTCAGGCTGCAGGGCCGCTTGACCCGGACCCGAAAACCTCGGAGGCCTCACTCCCACAAGATCGCCGCTTTGCGGAGCCAGCGGATTCAGACCCACCGCTTCCGCGGTCTCAGACGCCCCTGCCGGCAAACCTCGATCCCACATCGCCGCTCGGTAGCGTGCTGTTCGAGGAGGGAATCGCGCAACGCAGCATCGAATCGGACCGCGACGACGACATCGGCTCGCACTCTCTGCTCCCGGGTGTCTTTGGAGCGATTTCGCTCAGCCTACCATCGGATGACTCACCGGCGACTTCCACCGATCCGGTTTTTGCTCCTCGCGAGCCAGTTCCGGGAAGCGATCCTCGAACCACCTCTGCGCACGATGCTCGGTCGACAAGACGCGACCCTCCGTCGCGCATAGCGCTGCTCGGCCTTACGCTGGTGGCGTCGATCTTGGGCGCCACTCTCATGCTTGGCGGTATTTGGGCTTTCGGCGGCTTTGACGATCCCACACCAGCGGTCGTAACGACTACATCTCAGACGCCAACGGCGTCAGCGTCTCCACTGCTCATCGCGACACCATCCTCCGGCCCAGCAGTAGAATCAGACCCTGTACGAGTCGGCAACAGGGTTGTGCCGTCAATCGTCCGGATAGAAGTAGGAACGATCGTTGACGGGTTCCTTGACCCCTTTGCATCCGGGTCGGGTGTCGTCATTTCAAGCGATGGATTCATCGTGACTAACAACCACGTCGTGAGAAATGCTCAAGACGTCCAGGTCATCTTCGACGATGGACGGACCTTCAATGCAACGATCATCGGAACGGACCCGATCACGGACCTTGCGGTGTTGCGAATCGACGCAACTGGATTGACACCCATCCAGATCGGCCTGACAAGCGAGCTTTCCATCGGCTCTGAAGCGATTGTTATCGGCAGTCCGCTGCGGTTGTCGGGTGGGCCGTCGCTGACGGTCGGTGTGATCTCGGCTTTTGATCGCCAGGTCAATACCGAATCGAGCACACTCTTTGGCATGCTGCAGACTGATGCGGCGATCAACCCGGGGTCGTCAGGTGGAGCGCTTGTCAATGGCGACGGCCAACTGATCGGGATCGTGACGGCAATTGCTGTCAGTAATGCGGGACCAGAAGGCATCGGATTTGCCACACCGGTTGAAGTCGTCGTTCGTATAACGAACGAAATCCGCCAAACCGGAGATGTCCGCCATGCGTTTCTCGGCATCAGCGGGATCAGCGAACTCAGCGAACAGGCCGACGGTTCGGTGCTCCCCATCGGGGCACGCGTAGCCGAGTTGGTCGCCGGTGGTGCGGCCGAGCTTGCCGGCGTCGAAGTCAGCGACATCATCATCTCGGTTGACGGCACGCCTCGCTCGACCATGGACGCCCTCATCAGCGGGCTACGCTTGTATGTGGTTGGTGACGAAATCAATCTCGTGGTCCTCAGAGACGGCGAAGAGCTGAGCATCTCAGTGACATTGGGAGAGCGACCGGACGACTCGTGAGCGACAGCATATTCGACAAGCTATTCGAACTTTTCCAGTCATCGGGTCCGGTGAACTGGAAGCTCGGCGGCGAGGTAATGCGAAGTATTGTCGGTGACCCTGACCCGATCGAGCCGCGCGTCACCGAGGAGTACCTCGACCTCGCCGGTGCGGCCGAACTCAAGATTCAAGGTACCGGGCTGCTTTCTTCTGTCTCGTCCGATCGCATCCAGCCCGTAGACCGCAAGACCTGGGCCGAGCTCAACGAGCGCTCGTTTGAATGGTTCATCCTCCCCCTTGCGAACCAAATGACGGCCATGGGGGATGGGCCGATGAGCGGCCTCATGGGTTCGCTTGCACCTGCCCTGGCGGGCATGCAATCGGGCACCATGGTTGGATTCATGTCGCATCGAGTTCTCGGACAATTCGACACCGGGCTCCCGGCACTCGGGCAACAGAACGCGATCCTCGTGATCCCAGCAATCGAAAGCTTCGCAACCGACAACGGGCTGGACGCCCACGATGTCCGTTTTTGGGCGGCGCTTCGCGCCGTTGCCTACCGATCGCTGCTCAACCGCCCGGGTATTGAAGATCTCATTGCAGAAATAGTGGTTGCGTTCTTGGAAACCGTTGAGTTCGACATGTCGCGACTCACTGGCGGAACCTCGGACGCCGGCTCCATGGATCTCGAAAGCCTCCTCTCGGGCGACGGGGGGATCGGTCAACTCCTCAACGCCTCCCATGACGCGCAGAAGCTGAAGAAAGTCCAAGGACTACTCGCAACTCTCGAAGGTTTCGTTGACGTGGTTGTCGAGGCGGCGGCATCCGACATGCTCAGATCACTTGATGACATCGTCGCCGCCCACACCGCGAGACGCGCCGAGCCGGGACAGGCCGACGACGGCGTCGGTGCGATCATCGGTCTCCGCTTCGACCGCAATCTCGCTAGTGACGCGAGCCATCTAGTCCGCGAGCTTGTTGACAAGTGGGGCGTAGAGTCACTCAACCAGCTTTGGTCTTCGGCTGAGACGGTTCCAACCGCCGATGAACTCACCGACCCTGTGGGGTGGGTGGCGCGCAACTACCTTCCCGACCTCGACTAGGGAACCGTCAGAAGATCGACTCCCTGCGGGTTCGCCGAACGAAACGAGTGTGGGGCAGACAGGTGCACAGACACTCCGGTTTTCAGCTTCAGGACTCCGGAGTACCATTCGTGGGACATTCCCCTAACCGAGAGAGGCGCGATCCATGGCGACAACAGTTGGTGCAGCCGCACCCTCCTTCACCCTCACCGCTCCAGACAAGTCTGAGGTAAGGCTCAGCGACTTCAGAGGCAAGAACACACTTGTCGTCTTCATTCCGTTTGCGTTCTCGGGTATCTGTACCGGCGAGCTCTGCACCATTCGTGACAGCCTCGCGGCCCTCAACGATCTCGACACACAAGTCGTCGTGATTACGTGCGACTCGTTTTTCACCAACGGCGCCTGGAGCGAGAAGAACGAGTTCACGTTCCCTGTCCTTTCTGACTACTGGCCACACGGAGTGGTCAGCAAAGAGTACGGGGTGTTCAACGAAGACGCCGGCGTTGCAAACCGGTACACATTCATTCTTGATGCTGACGGGATCGTCCGCGAGATCGTAAACACTGACTCGCTCGGCGAACGACGCGAGTTCGCTCTCTACACTGAGGCCCTCGCCAAGCTCTAAGCACGTCAACACGCGCCTTCCGCACGATTGGCGTCCAACTCGGCAAGCGCGGGATTGGACGCCAAGTTCGCGACGGGGTGGTCCATCCTGCGCTTTCCTGGGCACGCCGGGCCGACAAAGCTAGCCTTGACCACGGAAAGGACCCTGAATGGATTTCGGATTTAGCGAACGCTGCGAGGGATTCCGCGAGGAGTTGCTTGCGTTCATGGACGACCACGTGTATGGGGCTGAGAAGGCGAACTTCGCCGAGATGGCGGCGGAAGATCCGTACTCGGGGACTTCTGTCGTTTCGGCCATCAAAGAGAAGGCTAAAACGCAAGGACTATGGAACCTCTTCCTCCCCGACGACAAGTGGGGTCCAGGCCTCTCGAACGTCGACTACGCACCACTTGCCGAGATCATGGGGCGATCAATCGAGATCGCACCTGAAGCGACAAACTGCGCTGCGCCCGACACCGGCAATATGGAGGTCTTGACCCATTTTGGCACCGAGGCACAGCAGCAGGAATGGCTGATGCCCCTGCTCGCTGGTGAGATTCGGTCAGCCTTTTCAATGACCGAGCCAAGGGTCGCGAGCAGCGATCCGCGCAACCTTGAAACCACGATCGTTGCCGACGGCGACGACTTCGTCGTCAACGGGCTCAAGTGGTGGATCACCGGCGCCGCGGCAACGGATTGCAAAATCTCGATCGTGATGGGAGTCACGAACGTAGACGCACCACCAAAACAGCGTTACTCAATGATCCTCGTCCCGATGGACGCAGATGGCATGAAGATCGAGCGCACCATGCCGGTGTTCGGTTTCGCAGAACGAGGCGGCCACTGCGAGATTTCCTACAACAACGTCCGGGTCTCCAAGACGAACATCATCGGCGAGCCCGGGACGGGCTATCAGATCGCCCAGGCCCGACTCGGCCCCGGGAGAATCCACCACTGCATGCGCGTTATCGGGGTTGCGGAGCGGGCGTTAGACATGATGAAGGAGCGTGTGAAATCACGGACCGCGTTCGGCGGGCCGCTGTCCGAAAACGCGGTCATCCAAGAATGGATTGCAGAGTCGCGGATGCGGATCGACCAGGCTCGTCTCCTTGTCATGCGCGCGGCGTGGAGAATCGACACGATGGGCAACCGGTCGGCACGGGTCGACGTGTCCGCTATCAAAGTCGTGGCCCCGAACGCGGCGCTTTGGGTCATCGACAAGGCAATTCAGGCACACGGGGGTGCCGGCATCGGCGACGACTTCGGACTGTCGCGTATGTACGCGTTTGCTCGCGCGCTGCGTATCGCCGACGGCCCCGACGAAGTACACCGAATGGTTGTCGCACGCAGCGAACTTCGATAGCGATTGGCTTTTGGCCGCAGCCGGGTAGGGTCAACCGAAGATTCTGCGCCACCAGCGCGAAAGCATGTTGCGATATGTTGGCCGGGGCAGCTCCGCAAGCACAGCCTCTAAGTGGTCCGGCGGCAAGTCGCCCACCAGAACATAGGTTGATCCGCCTGACACCCACGAAACTGAAACCGCGGTCGGTGTTGCAGAGCGACTGTATCTCGCCAATCCGATCTCAACCTCGCTAGCACCCTGAAACTCGCTCAGGGCAACGTCTCCGTCGAGTTCGAACACGGAAAACGAAAATAATCCATCGGTGTAAAACACCTGCTGGGCACCGCCGACAGCCTCGTAGACATCGGCAATCGCATAACCGGCAGCGGTTTCGGGCAGCGCGTTCGAGTCAAGCGTTGCGGCCATCACAACATCGTATGCGCCGGCACCTACGAGTTCCTCGTAGAGACGCATGTTCGAACGGCCAAACGACACCATCGTCGAAGACCGGAATAAGTTCCCATCACCATCGAAAATCCTTGTGGAAAGCGGGGCCCCGGTTGCCTTGTCGTACTGGATGGTGCAACGCAGCAAGTCGCCTTCGCGCACCTCAATGACCTGAGTAGCGCGGCCCAACATTGAATCTCCTGCCAACGACCGGATCTGGTAGCGATCCGACAGCGCCACCGTCGACCATCCGGCAAGAGCCACACCACCACCGTCAGCGCGTGTCACCGACCCTTCGCCGACTACAAGCCAGGATCCGCCAGCCGACACGAACTCCATGGTGCCAATGTGCTCGATCTCGTAAATACCGGCAGACGCCACGCCATCCCAAGTGCTAACAACAATTCGAACACCGCTGTAAACCGCCGCATCGGCCCGATCGCCGTACTCCTGATCGTCGGCAACCGAGGGCGAAACGATCGAGATCGAGAGGAGACCAACAGCAAGAGCCAGACCAACCTGACGAAACATCACGGACTGCTCACCGAAACGAATGTTGCTCCTGATGGGAGCAGCGAAAGCGGCGACTGTACGGAGTCTCGGGCGCCGTGCTGCACAAGGAATGAATCGAGATTTACCGTAGGTCCCTGCGGAGAAGACGTTGAGAATGATACGAAAGCTACGAACGCCGCCGCAGCAGCGCCTGCCGCCAGCCATGACATTCGACGCCGCGAGATCGGAACTACAACACCGACATCGCCGTCCGTCGCCTGATGCAACACGGGATCAAGGCGAGGGAGAGCCCTGATCGCGATGCGGGCGCCGTCCATCTCGTACAGCTCGTTGCGACATTCAGCACAAAGCACCATGTGGGCGAACACAACCGGCTGCTCAGCAGTCGGAAGTTCGCCATCGAGATACGCGGACAATTCCGCCTTGTAGTGAATGTCGGGGAGGGCACGGTCAGGGACTTCGAGTCGCGGCATGGTACGCAACATCGTCCGAGCCTCACGAAGCTCATGGAATTCAGCAATGCAGTCAAGGCAGGTATCGAGGTGTGACACCACTGCCTCAAGCTCGTTGTTGGAAAGTTCGGCATCGAGGTACGCCGAGAGCAACTCGCCCACGGTGCAAGCGTGCACTACATCGGCCATGTCAGCAGCCCTCGCAACATCTTGCGGCCGCGGTGGATGCGGCTGCGGACGGTACCGACGGGGATGTCAACCGCGTCAGAAATCTCGTCATAAGACAGACCGACAACGTCGCACAGAACGACACACTCCCTGAAGTCCATGGGGAGTTTGAGGAGTGCTGATTGCACGTCCTCTGACAGGCGGACCGACGAAAGAACTTCGTCGGGTGATGGGCTGGAAACACCGATACCCCGGTCGTCATCTCGCAAGGGGATTGTAGGCCGGCGTTTCTGTTTGCGGATATTGTCGAGAAAGACGTTACGGGTGATACGCCAGAGCCAACCCTCAAACGATCCAGGGGTGTATCGCTCGAGGCCTGTGCGGACGCGGAGAAGGACCTCTTGGACGAGGTCCGCCGAGTCATCGGGGTTGCCGGTGAGCCGGTACGCATAGTTGTAGATCTTCCGCCCATAGCGACGCGCTACGTCTTCCCAGTTGGGTACGAGTTCTTCAGCCATGTCTTCCCCGATTCTCCACCTAGCTAACGCTGATGGGTTCGGTTCGGTTCCCGGGCGGGACTGTTCGGTCGCTGGTCAAGGAATAGCGCCCTTCGGCGGTCTACTCCTTCTCAGCAGGCTCCTCTTCAGCGCCTTCCTCAAGTCCCTTTTTGAACTCAGAGGCGGAAGCGCCGAGTGACCGTGCGAGCTTTGGCAGCTTGGTTGCACCGAACAGAACCACGACGATCAGAAGGATCCAGATGAAGTCGCTACCGGCGAGGTTACTCATTATCGATTTTCTCCTTGGCAGTCATGGACGATTCTACCCCCACGTGGGGTTTGTTCAACCATCGGCAGCAAAAGCAAACGAATCAACGAACGCTTGTAAGCGTTCGCGCGGAATATAGCGAACCGTGTAGGCACGTTTTTCCCTCGCATAAATATCGAACGGTCCGTATTTGTCGGTGATGAGCAAGCCTCGATCTGACCCGGACCGCTGAAAATCTATTGTAAACGTCATCATCTCTGACGATTGCAGTTCAGGATGGCCACCCTCGATATGGCGAACAACCGCTACATATGTCGAAACACCGTCCTTGAAGGCAACAAAAGAAGAATCTCCCGAAGCGCGAATGTGGTACCCGCCAATCTGGAAGAGTCCTTGGGCTAGGGCACCGATCGACACAGTCGCCGGATCGATACTTTGAAGCCGAAGACCTGCGTCGACGCGTTCCGAGAACCTAAGCATCTCGCCGAGCGGAGTGATGCCGTCCTCGCCCGAACGGTCCTTCAATCTGGGGGCAAGGTCCATTTCGGATTGCGTTAGGCCGCGGAACGGGTCGCCCTTCGCTGTCGTGTGCGCCAACGCAACGTCGCGCAGGTCGGGAATCTCTTCGGGGTCCGTGACGTCCACGGCACCGACGTCGACACGCGCCCCGTTGCATATACCAAAAACGCGCACCGTCTCCACTCCGCCGAGCGGAAGACCGTTACGACGTTTCTCATGCAGGACTCGCAATGCCTCCTCAAACATGAGGTCTCTGAGCACGTTGGCAACCGGCCCATCGGGCACTGGGGCATCGAAAACGACAATCGCCTCACGGACGGAAGACGTGAACTCGATGACATCGAGCGCAAGACGCCCTCGGGCCCCGCCGAGAGTTCTATCGGCGCGCTCCGACGACGAACCCGGCTTTGCAGGCCTTGTCCATGCAATCGCTACGACTAAGGCCCTGATGCCCGCAACTATCCACCCAGCCATGTCCACACCTCGCTCCGTATGACAACAACGGTAGCGCGCAATGGAGAAGCGTCCGTTGCTCGGTGACGCAATTCACTACGTTGTACACGGCAACGCCCAGGTGCGCTGGCTTCGGCTCTGCTGCTACCCCGCCTTGCGGGCTTCTGCTGCCACCGCTCGCTGTCTACGAATCTTGCGCCGTTCACGCTCAGAGAGAGCTCCCCAAATCCCGAACTTCTCAGAACTGGTGATTGCAAACTCAAGGCAATCGACACGTACCGAGCACTCCCGGCAGATGGTCTTGGCTTTCCTCGTGGATGCACCACGTTCGGGGAAGAAGAGATCCGGATCGGCACCGCGGCAATTCGCAAGGTCTTGCCATCCGTAGTCGGACCCCTTTATGGCTTCAATCAACTCGGTGAACACACTCACTCCCCTACACACACATGAATAACACCATGATAATTACGTATGAGTAATTATTATGGTGTTATTCTGGCAACTCTCCGCGCGAATGTCAACCGTGAAATTCGGTGGTAGGTGAGTAAATTGGGGCTTTGCGCTCTGAGTGCGAGAGCGATCGGCCACGCTCCGCGCGAATCGACCGGCACCGTACTGGCGGCATCGGTCGTGGGTATGGCAGTACCGAGACCGTTGCATGTCCTCTACCATTGCCTGAGTCGATTGCTCGCAGCGCGACTGCAAGACGGCCATACTGTGATCGCTACACCGAAGGAGCATTACGTGCAGGACTCACAGCTTCGCGGATCAAAATCCGTGAAGTCACGACGCAAACGACCGTTTGTTGTCGAGTTTTATGGATCCGATGTTGGGAAGAAGTGGGCAATGGCGCTCAGCGGCGTGATGCTGCTCGGATTCCTCGTCGCCCACCTTCTCGGGAACCTCAAAGTCTTTCTGGGGTCTGCTGACATCAACCTGTATGGGGAGGCACTGCGCGATCTCGGTGGCGACCTCGTCCCGGGTCAGTCGGTCTTGTGGGCCATGCGAGGCGGTTTGCTCCTCGCCTACGGCGTCCATGTCCACGCAGCATTGTCACTCTGGCGCAGAAACAGGAAGGCCCGGGGTGAGGTCGACTACGAATCTAGAAGCGACTACCTCGCCGCTACGTATGCAAGCCGATTTATGGCATACACCGGCAGCACGGTTTTCCTATTCGTGCTCTTCCATCTCGCCGACTTCACGTTCGGAGGCGTCAACCCTGATTTCCGCTACGGCGACATCTACTCGAACATGATTGCAACCTTCGAGCGGGTTCCGGTCGTCATTATCTACATCGTTGCGATCCTGGCTCTCGGAGTACACATATGGCACGGCACATGGAGTCTCTTCCAGAGCATCGGCGTGAACAGCCCGAGATTCAACCGCTGGCGCAGATTGCTCGCTTACGGCCTCACCGGTTTCATCGTGATCGGAAACATCAGCATGCCCCTGGCCGTCCAATTTGGCATCATCAAGATTTAGGGACCGCATATGACAATTCTCGACTCAAAGGTTCCTGACGGGCCGATCCAGGACAAATGGAACGACCACAAGTTCTCGATTCGATTGGTAAACCCGTCTAACAAACGCAAGTACTCCATCATTGTCATAGGGTCTGGCCTCGCAGGCGCATCTGCTGCCGCGACACTGGCGGAACTTGGTTACAGCGTGAAGGTCATCACCTATCACGACTCTCCGCGCCGTGCTCACTCGATCGCGGCGCAGGGCGGGATTAACGCCGCAAAGAACTATCACAGCGACGGTGACAGTGTGTACCGGCTGTTCTACGACACCGTCAAAGGTGGCGACTTCAGATCCAGAGAAGCGAACGTGTACCGACTTGCAGAGGTGTCGAACAACATCATCGACCAGGCGACTGCGCAGGGAGTCCCGTTCGCTCGCGAATACGGTGGCCTCCTCGACAACCGGTCGTTTGGTGGCGCCCAGGTATCCCGCACGTTCTATGCCCGCGGGCAAACGGGACAGCAGCTCCTCCTTGGCGCCTATCAGGCGCTGTCTAAGGAAATCGCCAAAGGTTCGGTAGAGCTTCTCAGCCGAACGGAGTTGCTCGAAGTTGTCGTCCACGACGGTAGGGCCGCAGGAGTAGTAGTTCGCGATCTGGTGACCGGTGAAATTGCAGCTCATACCGCTCACGCCGTCGTGCTTGCGACCGGCGGGTATTCAAATGTGTATTTTCTATCGACCAACGCAATGGCATGCAACACCACGGCGATCTGGCGAGCGCATCGCAAGGGAGCGTTCTTCGCAAACCCCTGCTACACGCAGATCCACCCGACCTGTATCCCTCAGGCAGCCGACCACCAGTCCAAGCTGACATTGATGTCAGAGTCGTTGCGCAACGACGGCCGCATTTGGGTCCCCAAGAAAGCCGGCGACAACAGGGCCGCCGCCGACATTGCGGAAGACGAGCGGGATTACTACCTCGAACGCATCTACCCGGCGTTTGGCAACCTGGTGCCGCGCGACGTTGCGTCGCGCAACGCTAAGACCCAAGTCGACACGGGCCACGGAATCGGTCCGCTGAACAACGGTGTCTACCTCGACTTCAAGCACGCCATCGAACGTCTCGGAGAAGACACCATCAGAGAACGCTACGGCAACCTGTTTGAGATGTACGAGCGGATCACCGACGACGACCCGTACAAGACACCCATGAGGATTTACCCGGCACCGCACTACACCATGGGTGGCATATGGGTCGACTACAACCTGATGACGACAGTCCCCGGTCTCTATGCGATCGGGGAAGCGAACTTCTCCGACCACGGCGCAAACCGGCTCGGGGCGTCAGCTCTAATGCAGGGTCTTGCGGACGGGTACTTTGTCCTTCCGTACACGATCGGCGACTACCTCGCGGACTTCCTCGGCGTCGACCCGCTGCCCACCGACCACTCAGCATTCAAGACTGCCATTGCGGACGTGACCGATCGGACAAAAAAGTTTCTCGCCACAACGGGCAGCCGTTCGGTTGATTGGTTCCACCGTGAACTCGGCAAGATCATGCTCGAACATTGCGGAATGGCCCGCTCGCGGCAGGGGCTAGAGACCGCCATTCGGGAGATTCCACACCTGCGAGAAGAGTTCGAAAGGGATGTGAAGGTCCTCGGGACGAACGAATCGTTCAACCAATCATTGGAGCGGGCTGGTCGAGTCGCTGACTTCTTCGACCTTGCTGAGCTGATGTGTCGCGATGCCCTCGATCGGGAAGAGTCGTGCGGTGGCCACTTTCGGGTCGAGCACAAGACTACAGACGGCGAGGCACTGCGCGACGACGAAGCGTTCTCCCATGTGTCAGCATGGGCATGGAATGGTCGCGGAAACACCCACACAAAACACAAAGAAGAACTCACGTTCGAAAACGTGAAGTTGGCGACAAGGAGCTACAAGTAATGGATCTCACTCTCAGCGTGTGGCGCCAGAGTGGACCCAACGCCAAGGGAGGCTTCGTGACCTACGAAGCCAAGGACATCCCCGAAGAAGCGTCGTTCCTTGAAATGCTCGACATTGTCAACGAAGGTCTCAACGCCCGCGACGAGGAGCCGATTGCGTTCGACCACGACTGCCGTGAGGGCATCTGCGGGATATGCGGCGTCATGATCAACGGACTCGCACACGGACCGCAAACCGGCACAGCTACCTGCCAACTCCACATGCGTAAGTTCAAAAGTGGCGACACCATAGTGATCGAGCCGTGGCGGGCAAAAGGGTTCCCTGTCGTCCGAGACCTCGTGGTAGACCGATCAGCGTTCGACCGGATCATCGAGGCGGGTGGATACATCAGCGTGGCGACGGGGTCAGCCCCCGACGCCAACCTGATACCTGTGCCAAAAGCAGCGTCCGACGCATCAATGGACGCAGCCGCGTGCATCGGATGCGGTGCATGTGTGGCAGCATGCCCGAACTCTGCCGCCCAACTATTCACGTCTGCAAAGATCGCCCACCTCAACCTCCTCCCCCAGGGTCAGGCCGAACGGTTCAGCCGGGTCGCGAACATGGTCGATGAGATGGAGCTTTGGTTTGGGGGGTGCTCAAACCATGGAGAATGCGAGGCAGCGTGCCCGAAAAGCATCAGCATCGACTTTATTGCGCTGATGAACAAGGACTACATCAAGGCAAAGTTCAAGCAGGCGCGCCTCGCCGGCCAACGCTGACCACCGTAGGTACGCGAGCCTCGCTCGGGTACCAGCCACGCCGACAACTCGGATGCTGCGTCGGACGACCGCCTAGACTTGACGGAGACAGCCAACAACGAAGGAGACGGTGTGGCCGTTCAGTTCCTTAGTGAAGAGTTCATGACCCAAGCAAGCGAGCGCCTCAACGCCAGCTCCGACTTCTTGGAGTCGATCGGCGGAATCTCGCTCGATGTGCAGTTCGTCGTCACCGACGCCCCCGAGGATGCAACCATCAACTACATCCTCGCCATTGCAGACGCGAAGGCCTCACTGAGCCGCGGTAACACGGAAGACTTCGATGCATCCATCACAAGCTCTTACGAGACCGCATCGGAGATTTCGCGTGGCAAGTTGGACACGCAAATGGCCTTCATGACCGGCAAGATCAAGATCGGCGGCAACCCTGCAAAGCTCATCATGCACCAGAACGTCTTCAGAGAGTTCGGTAACGCTCTGAAGTCGATGGAGATCAGCTACTGAGCTGATCAGCAGGGTAAACGCACGGTCTGCAGAACAGGTCCACAGCTTCCGTGAAACGCTGGAAGGGGCAAGCGCGACTCTGTCTGATCGACCCTGCTCAGCGCCAAGAACAGTCCTGACACCGATGTTTCGCAGTCGGAACAATTTCAAACAAAGCTCATGCCTGACAAGAACGACAGATACGATTTGTTCGGCGGGGCGCTTGACACAGTGATGCCTTCGTAGACGCGGATCGGCGCGGCTGAGGGCAAGTCTCTACAATGGTCCTGCTGGAGGTAGCAACGTTGAACAAGAAAATCTTCAAAGCCTTGCCCATCATCGGATCGATCCTGGTCATCCAATCCGTGTTCTGGGAGTACGCACGGATGAAGCCCGACTATGGATTCTTCGTAGAGCCATGGTCGCTCAAAGGGACCGCGACAAACTACGCGGCGGTCTTTGCGTCGATCGGGGTGGCTTTGCTGGTCGCGTCAGTTGTGGTGCGGTCCAAAGTGTCCGAACGCTCGACCGTGAGTCCCGCAATCTCGGCCGGTATCGGGATAACAGCCGTGGTGATCACCGCCGCCTTTGCAGACAGCAGCAAGACGATCGGCATCAGCGGACTTGGTGCGATCATCGTCTCGATGGTCCTCGCGCGGGCCATCGTCCGTCTCGTTGCGCGCTACACAACGTTGCTCGGCGACAGTACAGAGAGACCCACCGGCGCACAGGTGTGGATCCAGCGTGCGATCGTCACCGTGGGCTTCCTCGTCGTCTTTCTCGCATTTAGGGCAGCAAACCTTCAACTCTCGCCGGTAAGGTTCGTTGCCGTCGTCGCGACTATCATCGTCGCCATTTCGGTTATCAAAGACCCAGTCGAACTAGCTTCGAACCGAACGCTCATCCTCGCGTCTCTTATGGCTCTTGCTGTGCTTGCTGCGTCGGCTGGGGGTATCCGCTCAAATCTCATCTCCGAGCAGGTTCTTGCCGGTGGTATTGCCGCCAAGTACAAAGACGCCCAGGCGACCGGCGGTTACCTGTTTGCGGTCGGGGGCGCGGCGCTGGTCCTGATGGGCTCCATATCGATGTGGGCGCAACGCAGAGACCTGATAGTGAACAACCGTAGGATCAAGAAACAACGCGAAGCCGCCGAAAAATCGAAACGAGAACTTGAGGCCGCGCTCGCGCGCTGAGACCGTCGACCAACCCTACGTCAACCGGGCATCAAGAGTTCGACTACTCCTCGGACCGTATCTGATCGAGATCGTTCATCTTCTCGCTCACCGCAACGGCCGCCTCACGGAGTCCCTCAAGCTCAACCGATGTCAACGGGCTCTCTACTACCTGCGACACGCCGTCGGCACCGAGCTTTGCAATCACACCGAGATAGACATCTGAGATGCCGTACTCACCCGCCATCCAGGCACACACTGGCATCTCGGTGCCCGCATCTGTCACGATTGCTCGAACCATTGCGGCAGCCGCCGCCGAAGGTGCGTAGTACGCAGAGCCGGTTTTGAGGAGGCCCACGATTTCAGCGCCTCCGTTGCGGGTCCGATCAACGATCTGATCGATCGTGTCCGCATCGAGAACCTCGGTGATCGGTTTGCCGGCGATCCGGCAGAGGGACGGCACGGGCACCATCGTCGCACCATGCGAGCCGAGAGTCACAGCTTCTATCGCGAGGATGTCGGTGTCGCTCGCCTCGGCGAGGAAATGAGCGAACCGGGCGCTATCGAGCATCCCTGCCTGACCCAGCACACGATTCTTTGGGAAACCAGCGACGTCAGCACACAGTGTGGTCATTTGGTCGAGAGGGTTGGTCACAACCACGATGACCGCATCCGGAGAATGCTCTGCTATCTGCTCGGTCACTTGGGTGACGATCCCAGCGTTGACCTCGAGCAGGTCCATGCGAGACATGCCCGGCTTGCGAGGGAGACCAGCCGTGATGACCACAACGTCCGAACCTGCGGTGTCGACATATTCGTTCGTGCCTGTAACCATGGTGCGATACCGCTCAACCGAGCGGCTCTGGTTCATGTCAAGCGCCAGACCTTGCGGCAATCCATCAACGATGTCGATCATCACAACTTCGTCGACGATGTCAGCCTGGGCGATCCGTTGGACTGTTGTCGAACCGTACTTGCCGGCACCTACGACCGTGACCTTGCTCATCGATTCCTCCTTGCAACAGGTTGGGAAGCCCCCTTCACGTCGGGACCAGCGTAGTGCTTCGACCACCACTGCCTACTGCCGGGCAACCGATGAGTTCGAAGACATGGTTCAATGGTGTCATGCGTCGTCTCGGTCTCATCATTGTCGCGCCCGCTCTGCTGCTTGCATCGTGCGCCGTAGGGGTACCGAGCGACGCAAACGACGTCCGCTTCACCCCTGAACGGCCACTGCAGATCGACTGGGTGCGAACCGTTGCTGGTTACGAAATCTCCGGTTCGGGTCGACAAATCGACCTTGGCGAACTCTCCCTGTTGCAAGAAGCGTTCGAACTCATGCCGGCGCCGGTGCTCGAACTGGCGCAACCCGACGCGCTGTTCCGCATCCCGCGCGGCGAACAGGTGTCCTCGCTGGCGTCGGCATTCACCAAGGGAAGCGATATCTACATCACCGACCATACGTTTGAGGTCGCCCAGACGCCGCTGATCATGAAATCGATTCTTGCGCACGAGCTGGTCCACGTCGCCCAATTCCAGGCGCTGGTACTTGAACTGGAGGCCTCGGGAGAAATCGCGACCGATGATGCGATGGAAGGATCAGCCTTGGTGCGAGATTTCGCAGAGACTGTCGGTTGGCATGCGGATGACAGTGGCGACACAGTTGTCTGGACGCTCAGCACTACGCGAGGGACTACCGAGTACGGCCGCAGCAGCCCCGTTGAAGACATGGCCGACTCGCTAGCCATGATCGTCACCGGCGCCGAGGACACGATTTCGGCGTCGCGGGTCGCCTGGATCACCAATTGGCTCGACACGAACCTTGCCACACTTGATCGCGGCGGTCTCTGGGTCCCCGAGACGGGCGAACGCGTCACATCCGAGGTCGATCTATTCAATGCAAATCTTGTTCAAACAAACGGCATTGTTGACCCGGTCCCCACGTACTACGCGTGGGACAACGACGGATCGCCGATCGAGCGTTTGACCAATCTTGTCCGGCAGCGTCTCGGGACGTACGGTTGGGCGGGCACACTTACTCCGATCGAAGACCCGTCAGTGCCGCGGGTCGGTGGTGTATTTTCCATCGGCGCGAGGACGATGTGGGTCGAGGTGTGGGACTTCCCGCATGGTCAGCACGTCACCGGTGGACCCGATGGCCCGCTTGTCGCATACGTCGTCAGCCGGTAGTCACTGAGCGGTGATCGGCTCGATACCGAGCTCGCGCCAAGTGGTGATTGCTAGCAGCTCGACTCCGGCTTCGGCGAAAGCCGGATGTGCAGCGGTGCCCCGATCCACGAGTGTGGCCGCATGCGTCACGGTCGCGCCTGTCTTGCGGACGTGCCCGAGCGCCTTGAGCAGCGATCCTCCGGTCGAGCAAATGTCCTCGACTAGCAACACCGAGTCACCCGTACCGATGCGGGCGCCTTCTATCAGCCGAGCCGAACCGCGACCCTTGCGTTCCTTGCGCACTATGAACCAGCGTTTCGATCCGATGAGAGCCACACCGACTGCAAGATGGTCGGCTCCTAGTGTTGGTCCGCCAACGTGGTCAAAGTGGCATCCCGCCGATTCGGCCATCTCGATGATCGCTCGGCATGCAATATCGAGATCAACGGGGTCGGAGAGTCCGTATTTGCCATCGATGAACAGCGTGGACATTTTCCCGGACGCGAGTTCAATCGGCTCGTCGAAATGCTCCACTGCTTTATCAGCGAGCATCGCGGCAGCTTGGCGCTGCCACGGTCCGGGAGTGTCAGCCGCCATCTTGTTACATTCGGTCGACGATGGCCTGCGCGAACTCAGAGCATTTCACCTCGGTGGCGTCGTCCATGAGGCGAGCGAAGTCGTACGTGACGATCTTGTCAGCAATTGTTGCTTCAAGAGCCTTCACGATCACGTCTGCGGCTTCTTCCCAACCCATGTAACGGAACATCATGGTCCCAGACAGGATCACCGAGCCAGGATTCACCTTGTCCATACCGGTGTATTTGGGGGCGGTCCCGTGGGTTGCTTCAAAGATCGCCGTACCGTTCACATAGTTGATGTTCCCCCCCGGTGCGATGCCGATTCCGCCCACCTGAGCGGCAAGAGCATCTGACATGTAGTCGCCGTTGAGGTTCATCGTCGCAACGACGTCGTACTCGGCAGGCCTCGTGAGAATCTGCTGTAAGAACGCGTCCGCGATGACATCCTTCACGAGAAGCTTGTCGCCGGGGTCGCCGTTGCAGTCGTCCCAGCCCACCGCCACGTCAGAGAACTCGTCGCGGACCACCTCGTAGCCCCAGTTGCGAAACGCACCCTCGGTGTACTTCATGATGTTGCCCTTGTGGACAAGCGTGACCGACTTACGGTTGTTCTCAAGCGCGTACTCCACCGCGGCACGGACGAGACGCTTGCTACCGGTCTCAGAGATCGGCTTGAGGCCGAGGCCCGAATCTTCACGAATGTCCCACCCGAACTCCTCGTCAAGGAATTTCAGGAGCGCCTTGGCACCGTCGCTGCCCGCTTCGAGCTCCTTGCCGGCATACACGTCTTCGGTGTTCTCGCGGAAAATCACCATGTCGACAAGCTCGGGGTGTTTTACCGGGCTCGGGACGCCGGTATACCAGCGCACCGGCCGAAGACATACGTACAGGTCCAAAATCTGACGGAGGGCAACGTTGAGGCTACGGATACCGCCCCCGATCGGGGTCGTCAACGGACCCTTGATACCGACAAGGTGGGTGCGAAACATTTCAATCGTTTCGTCTGGCAGCCATTGGCCAGTCTGGTCAAAGGCTTTCTGGCCGGCGAGGACCTCGGTCCATTCGACTTTGCGCTCACCGTTGTAGGCAGTGGCGACGGCATTGTCGAACACGTTCTTGGCGGCGGCCCAAATGTCGGGACCGATACCATCTCCCTCTATGAAGGGGATGATTGGGTTATGAGGAACCTCGAGGCCGTCAGACCCCATGACGATTGTCTCGGCCATATGCATTCTCCTGGATGATCTGTGAAGTGGGATTATAAAAAGAGTAGTACGACGCCGTACGCACCCAGTCTCGCCTCACAGATGACTGGCTGCGGTCCCACACAGGTCACAGAACCAGGAAGCTCGCGGTCTACCCTTTGGGACATGTACGAATCCCTCGTGTTGGCCAGACTGAAATTCCAACTTGTGGCGCCGATGGTCACCGGCAACGGCGTTGTCAAGGGACGCGACATCGTGCTTGTTGGAGTTGAACGAGACAACACCATCGGTTGGGGTGAGGCAGCCCCCTTCCCCGGCTATTCGCAAGAGACCGTCGACGACGTGTGGCTTGCTCTAGGAAAGAACGCGGATCTGATCCTTAAGGGATCCCTCCCAGAAATGCCGGCAACGGCGAAGGCAGCGCTCGACCAGGCCCGCTGGGATCTGGCCGCTCGTCTCGCAAACGAGCCGCTGTGGAGCGCGATAGGAGGGCTCGCCAAACCGATCGCGTGTCGCGTAGCAGTTTCCGGTAAGACAATTCCCGATCTACTTGCACAAGTGCAACATGCCGTCGACAACGACATCCCGGCGGTGAAGGTAAAGGTCATGCCAGGACGAGACGTCGCGTTCGTCGAGGCGGTTGTCGCCAAGTTCCCAGAACTCAGCGTCGCGGTCGATGCAAACGAGTCGTTCGACCATACCGCACAAGATGTCTTCAACGGATTCGAGGCGTTGAACCTCGATTTCATCGAGCAGCCGCTTCACCGCGATGACCTGCGCGGCCATGCGCGGCTGGCAGCAAGGATTGACACGCCGATCGCCCTCGACGAGTCGTTGCATTCGGACGGGATGCTGAGGAAGGCAATCGACATGGCGGCTGCTGATCTCCTCACTGTCAAACCGGGGATAATCGGCATATCGGGAGTGCTCGAAGCCAAACGACTTGTGGACAACACCCACATGAAGATTCGCCTCTCCGGGCTCGTCGAGTCGAGTGTTGGACGCGCTTCGACCATCGCACTTGCCACATTGGATGGCATGGGACCCTCCGATCTGGCGCCAACATCTTTCTATTTAAGGGGTGACAGCTGCGCACCGCCGTGGGACTCTGAGAACGGCTCCATCGACCCCAGACCGGATCCGGGCATCGGTGTCGTCGTAGACATCGCGGAGCTAGAGGACGTTGCAGTGGCGTGGGGTAGGTTTACGAAGTTGTAGCCGTACCCGGCTACGCGTCTCCGAAAGCCTTTTCGGCGGCCTCAACGGTGTTTGCCAACAGCGAGGCGATTGTCATCGGGCCGACACCGCCGGGCACGGGAGTAACACCACCGGCCACCTGCGACACACCCTCAAAGTCGATATCGCCGACAAGCTTGTCGTTGACCCTGTTGGTGCCCACGTCGATCACGACCGCACCCGGCTTGACGTGCTCACGTCTCAGAAGGTTCGGGACACCGGCTGCTACCACAATGATGTCGGCCTCCAGCGTGACCGCTGCCAGGTCGGGGGTTCGCGAGTGCGCCTGAACGACAGTGCAGTCCACCCCTTTTGTGCCGAGCATGATCGCCATCGAGCGCCCCACCAGGAACGATCGTCCGATGACAACAGCTCGTTGCCCTGTCGTTTGAATTTTGTAGTGCTTGAGGATTCGTAGGATGCCAACCGGTGTTGCAGGCCTGGGTCCCGGGCGATCGAGAACAAGAAGTCCGAGGTTGTAGGGATGTAGGCCGTCAGCATCCTTTGTAGGATCCACGGCCGCAACGGCGGCGTTTCCATCGAGACCACTGGGCAATGGTAACTGCACGATCATCCCGTCGACCCGATCATCGGCATTGAGGGCGTGGACCGCCGCGATCACGTCAGCTTGTGAGACGTCAGACGGGAGGTTCACGTCCACCGAAATCATCCCGGCTTTGTCGGCGGCACGATGTTTGTTTCGCACGTAAATGTGTGACGCCGGGTCGTCACCCACAAGCACGGTCGCCAAACCGACGTTCTTGCCTCGCGCCTTGAGGGCTGCGACGCGTTCGGCCACCTCGGCCCGCACCACGACCGCAACGTCACGCCCCGAGAGTATCTGTGCGCTCAATGTCGAAAGTGCCTTTGGTTTGTGAAAACGAGAGAAACGCCGCGCTCGTTTGCCGCGGCAATAACCTCATGGTCGCGTTTTGAGCCGCCGGGTTCAACCACCGCGATAATGCCGGCGTCGGCTAGAACATCGAGACCGTCTCGGAACGGGAAAAACGCGTCGCTTGCGGCCACAGTCCCGATGGCTCGGTCGCCGGCTTTGACGATCGCCCGCTCGGCAGCGCCGACACGACTTTGGTCGCCCGCCCCGACACCGACCGCAGCCATGTCGCTGACAATCACGATGGCGTTCGATTTGGTGTGTGCCGAGACGGTCCAGGCAAAACGCAGCGCTTCCATCTCGGTGGGGGTTGGCTTGCGCTCGGAAACGACTTGCCAGTGCTCCGGCAGCACACCGCCGGCGGTGGCGACCTTGTCGCGAACCTGTACCAGCACGCCACCCTCGATGCGGCGCAGGTCGAAGTCGTTCGAAGCGGGTAAAGGCGCCGTCACCACTCGCAGGTTCTTCTTGGCCGAAAGTACCGACGCGGCAGCTTCGCTCATGGCTGGCGCGATGACAACTTCAACAAATTTCGATACCAGCTTGTTTGCTGTGGCCTCGTCGAGTTCCACGTTGCATGCAACGATGCTCCCAAAAGCTGACACCGGGTCGCATGCCCACGCGGCATCCAGGGCGGCGGTCAGAGTCGCGCCCTCGGCCGCTCCGCATGCGTTCATGTGTTTCATCACCACGACGCCGGGCGCGGACAGGTCGGCAACGAGTCGCCAGGCAGCGTCAGTGTCGGCGTAGTTATTGAAGGACATTGCCTTGCCTTGGTGAATGACCGCGTCCTTCCACCAGCCGGAAGTGCCGCGTTCTGAGTAGATCGCGGCCGACTGATGCGGGTTTTCGCCGTAACGCAGAACGTCGACCCGGTCCAAAACCAGCGATATCTCCGCCGGCATTCCCCGTTCTGGCGTCCAATCGTGCGGTATCCCGCACGATTGGACGCCAGAACGGGAGTTGGGGGCGCCAGAGTTGAACCAATGCGCAATTGCGGCGTCATATGCGGCCGTGTGGGCGAACGCCTTACGGGCGAGATCCTGGCGTTCCTCAAGTGTCGTCCCGCCAGCCTCGATGGCCGCCGCAATGCCGTCGTAATCTTGCGGGTCGGTAACCACCACGACATCAGCGTGGTTTTTTGCGGCGGCTCGAACCATCGTCGGCCCGCCAACGTCGATCTTCTCGATGATGTCATCCGGAGTGGCGTCAGGATCAGCAACGGTCGCCTCGAACGGGTAAAGATTGCACACAACAAGATCAATCGGCGTTATCCCACGCTCCGCCAAATCGTCAACGTGCGCCTGCACCGAACGGTTCGCCAATATCGCACCATGGATTGTTGGATGGAGCGTCTTCACCCGGCCGCCGAGCATCTCGGCGGCACCGGTGACATCAGCAACGTCGACTACCACCAGACCAGCGTCTCGGAGGTGTCTTGCCGTCCCGCCCGACGATACGATCTCAACACCTGATGCAGCGAGCCGGCGTGCGAACTCGACGAGTCCGTCCTTGTCATAGACAGAGATGAGGGCCTGGCGAATGGGTTTTCTTGTCATCTTCATTCCAAAATCACTATGTGTCCCAGATTACGTTTCTGCCATCAACACGCAACTGGCCCTTTCCAAAGGCGTCGACCACAAGTGGCAGCACCTGATGTTCGACCGCCTGAATCCGCTTGTGAAGCGTCGCAACGGTATCTCCGGGCCGGACCGCGACAGACTCCTGCAGGATGATGGGACCGTGGTCTACCTCCTCGTCGACAAAGTGCACCGTTACACCGGTGACGCGAACGCCGTGTTGAATCGCCTGCCCGACAGCATTGGGCCCCGGGAACGCGGGCAGCAGCGCCGGATGAACGTTGATGATTGCGTGCGGATACCGCTCCATGGCGACCGGGGCGAGGATCCGCATGAACCCTGCGAGGACGAGTCCGGCAACGCTGTGCTCATGCGCCACGTCACAGACAACCGAGGTGAAAGCAGAGCGGTCGGGGAAGTCTGACCAAGACACGACGACGTTGGCAATACCTGCGGCGGTGGCGCGATCGAGGGCTTGGACCCCAGGACGATCGGCGATGACGACGGCGATCTCAGCTCCGAAGTCGCCTCCGGCGGAAGCATCGATGAGGGCCTGGAGATTCGACCCGCTCCCAGAAACCAGAACAGCCAAACGCATCCGTTCTGTGGTATCTGAAATCACGATGATTACCCTAGAGACCGCTCGTCGCCGGTGCGAAACGCCCCGTCGGCACAGAGAAACCTGCGCCATTGTGTCGTATAAGAGGCGTATTACCCCGGGTTGAATACCCGAGTTCGACCCGCAAGCGAACCTCCGAGTCATTGATAACATGCGACTCGGTGATCCCGGTACGCGCTGAGCCGCGATGCGGTCGAAGCAACAATGACCCAGAGCGAAGTTGGAGGCTTTTATGAGAGTGGACTTTTGGTTGGACCCGGTGTGTCCGTGGTGTTGGATGACGTCGCGCTGGATTATCGATGTCGCCCCACACCGAGACCTGGACGTCCACTGGCGGTCGATCAGCCTGAAAATAAAGAATGCGGACACCCCCGATCAACCCTTCGCCGGGTTGTATGAAAGCAGCCATCGTTTGCTGAGGGTGATGGAGGTGGTCCGCGACGCCGAAGGTGACGCGGCGGTCGGCGACCTATACGCAGAGTACGGGAGGCGCATCCACGTCGGTCAGGATTTGGAGTTCGACCCTGCAGAAGCGCTCGACGCAGTCAATCTGAACCGGAGTTTCGCGTCAGCGGCAGATGACGACAGTTGGGACGAAGCGATATCAACGAGCACGGCAGAAGGGCTTTCGCTAACCGGCGAGGATGTCGGCACGCCAATCATTGGGTTTGACGACATGGACGGCAATCCGGTTGGCATCTTCGGGCCGGTGATTTCGCGCAACCTCGATCTCGACGTATCGTTGAGGCTGTGGGACGGGGTCTACGCCGCTGCAACAATTCCGGGGTTCTGGGAGCTCAAGCGAACACGAACCGAGCGCCCCGAGGTCGGCTTCCGCCCACCGAAATAGGGCGGCCACCGGTCCAGGCCGCCACTTCGCTTCGTCGCAAGTTTTTGCCGCAGCGAGTCACGCGAAGGCTGCCCCTCTATGCACCCGGGACCGCCTACACTCCGACGCAAGCGCAAGAAAGGCAGAACACACATGAGCGATTCCGACGATCAAGCAGTGGTGACGGTGACACCTATGAACCCCGCCCCGTCGTCGTTGTTCTTCTCGTTGTTCCATAACTGACATGATTACCTCTCAATCGAGGTGACCGGTCATCAGGGGGACCCTCACACTCTGCCGCTGCGGACAGAGTGGCAATAAGCCGTTCTGCGACGGCACTCACTCCAAAGTCGGATTCGAGTCCGAGGGCCTTCACCCCACGAGCTGACTGTGGCGGTGTAGGTGGATCGATAGACGAACGAGAGGGAGACGTGTCGATCGGTACCCGTGACTACAAGAATGATGACATTACGATTCATTGGGACACAAGTCTTTGCTCCCATGCCGCCGAATGCATAGCATGCGCACCCACCGTTTTCGACCCGCAGGCGCGACCGTGGGTGAACGTTGATGGGGCATCAGCCGATGTCATTCAACAAGCAATCGACCGCTACCCTTCGGGTGCATTGAGCTACACCCGACACGACCGATCAGATTCAATCGAGGAAGTAATGACGCCGCACGTGCTCACCGCGCCGACTTGATGCACTGACTCGGCGCCGGGAATCAACCGGTCGTTTCACACACCCGTTGGCCGTGCGAAGACTGCAGCCGCGGCCTTCACCACAGCCCACCGCAGGTGGCGTGTGTTACCGGTTCATGGCCTCAAGCATTGCGGCGCCCATGTCGGTCGGCGTCGGCGCAACGACCACGCCGGCGGCTTCCATGGCCGAGATCTTGTCCGCAGCAGTGCCCTTGCCCCCCGAAATGATCGCACCGGCGTGACCCATGCGTTTACCTGGAGGGGCAGTTATGCCTGCGATAAGCCCAGCGACCGGCTTGGTCATGTTCGCCGTGATCCAGTCGCATGCTTCTTCCTCTGCGGTGCCGCCTATCTCACCGATGATGATGACACCCTCGGTTTGCGGGTCGTCGTTGAACAGGGCGAGACAATCGACAAAGTTGGTGCCGTTGACGGGGTCACCGCCGATGCCGATAGCTGTCGACTGGCCGAGGCCGTTGTTAGTGAGTTGGAACACTGCTTCGTACGTCAGGGTGCCCGACCGAGACACGACGCCGATCTTGCCCGGCGTGTGGATGTAGCCGGGCATGATGCCAATCTTGCACTGTTGCGGCGTGATGACACCCGGACAGTTGGGACCGACGAGACGTGCACCCGTGTCGGCGAGGAAGTACTTTGTGTTGACCATGTCGGCGACCGGGATACCTTCGGTGATACAGATCACGACTTCAATTCCGGCAGCACCGGCTTCCATGATCGCGTCGGCCGCAAACGGCGGCGGCACGTACACGACGGACACCGTCGCACCGGTCGCCGCGACGGCCTCGACAACGGTACGGAAGATTGGAAGCTCTGCTTCGTAGGTGTCGGGACGACCCTGGACACCGGAGTGGTCGGTCTCACCCGCAAAGCTCTCGACCTGGCCGGCACGCGACGGATGTACGGCCCCCACCATTTGCGTGCCGTAGGCGATTGCCTTGTCCGTGTGGAATCGACCAGTCTTCCCGATGCCTTGGACGAGGACCTTGGTGTCCTTTGAGACGAGAATGCTCATCGTGTCAACTCCACAATTTTTTCGGCGCCATCTTTCATGTCGGATGCGCTCACGACGTTGAGCCCGGACTCGTCAATGATCTGCTTGCCAAGTTCCACATTCGTCCCTTCAAGTCTGACGACAAGGGGAACTTGAAGACCGATTTCCTTAACCGCAGCCACAATCCCTTCTGCGATCGTGTCGCACTTCATGATCCCCCCGAAGATGTTCACGAAAATGCCCTTGACGTTCGGGTCACTTGTGATGATCTTGAACGCGGCCGTTACCCGCTCTGCGGTTGCGCCGCCGCCCACATCGAGGAAGTTGGCGGGTTCACCGCCGGTTGACTTGATGATGTCCATCGTCGCCATTGCCAGGCCCGCACCGTTCACCATACAGCCGATCGACCCGTCAAGTTTTATGAATGAAAGGTCGTGCTCGCTAGCTTCCATCTCAGCAGGGTCTTCCTCAGATACGTCTCGCATCTCCAGCACGTCGGGGTGCCGATACAGTGCGTTCGATTCGAAACTCATCTTGCCGTCCAGTGCCATCACGTGACCGTCGGTCGTGACAACGAGCGGGTTGATTTCGATCATGTCGGTATCGAGTTCGATTGCTGCGTCGCACAGCATGTGCATAAACTTCACGCCGTTCTTAAACGCCGACCCCTCAAGACCGAGCCCGTACGCAATGGTGCGCGCCTGAAACGGGAGCAGTCCCATTGCAGGGGTGATCTCTTCTTTGAGGATCTTCTCCGGCGTGTTCGCGGCAACTTCCTCAATCTCAGTTCCGCCTTCGGTGGATACCATGAGAATGTTGCGCGACGTTGACCGATCAAGCACCACCGAGACGTATAACTCGGTGGCTATGTCGATGCCTTGTTCAATGTAGAGTCGGTTGACCTTCTTGCCACCCGGACCGGTTTGGATGGTGACGAGCGTTGATCCCAGCATCTTCTCGGCGAGTTCACCGACCTTCGCCTCTGTCGCCTCGATGCCACCCTTGATGCCGTCGAGCACCACGGTGACTCCGCCGAGATCTTCATGCTCCTTGAAACAGCCCTTGCCGCGTCCGCCGGCATGGATCTGTGACTTCACAACAACAACTGGGTTCCCGGACTCTGCGACGAGTCCCCGCACGGCCGCCACAGCGTCCTCGACGTTGGTCACCATGACCCCGGATGGGACCATGATCCCGCGGGCTTTCATCAGCTCCTTTGCTTGGTATTCGTGAATCTTCAAAGAGCCTCCTCGGCTTTATGGTTCGACACAACGCAAGTGTGTCTAGTCGTCGCTGGAAAGGTTGGCATGCACCCAGTTGGCAATCTCGCTGAGCGATGTACCTTGCGTGAAAATCTCCGCCAACCCGGCACGTTTCAGAATCTCGATGTCCGGTTTTGGTATGACCCCACCGCCAAACACCACAATGTCGTCTATGCCTCGATCACGCAGGACTTCAATGACCCGCGGAAATAGGGTGAGGTGGGCACCGGAGAGCGCTGACAAACCAATGCCGTCGACGTCTTCCTGGATTGCTGTTTCGACGATTTGCTCGGGGGTCTGGTGGAGCCCCGAGTAAATCACCTCGCACCCAGCGTCTCGAAGTGCGCGAGCGACGACTTTGGCACCTCGATCGTGGCCGTCAAGACCCGGTTTTGCGATGAGGATGCGAGCTGGCATGCCATGAGATTAGCCCCTTGAGTACTAAGCAAAGGGTTCCGGGTACGACGCGGCCGTCAAACCTTTTCGAGCGGCGCCCAGGCGAGTAGTAGACGCTTTGTGCCGTTGGTCTCGAATATGACGTACGCCTCGGCGGAGTCCCCGGAGCCGCGCACTTCGCGGACGATGCCGGGACCCCACTGCTTGTGGCGGACGCGGTCCCCCGCCGCTATTTCGTCTGACGAAAGCGCACCTTCGTTCGGCACAAGTGCACGTCTTCCCCCGCTAGGTAAAGCCTCGATTGTCGATCGACGACGAGCTCGTCTTGCCTCTTCGAGGAGATGAGATGGGATCTCGGACAAAAACCGACTGCGTGAGTTGTAGTTGTTGACACCGAACAGGTTTCTGCTCGACGCACCTGTGAGATAAAGCCGCTTGCGCGCACGGGTTATGCCGACGTAACACAGCCGGCGCTCCTCCTCGAGCTCTGCCGGGTCGCCAAGCGCTCGCATGTGGGGGAACACACCGTCCTCCATTCCACTGATGAAGACAACGTCAAACTCGAGACCTTTGGCGTTGTGCAGAGTCATCAACGTCACGGTGTCCGAGGTGTCCATTGAATCGACGTCGGTTACAAGAGCAATTGTCTCCAAGAACATCTCGAGCTTGCGCGGCCCGTCGAGTTCGTTCCAGTCAATGTCGCCGAGCGACGCAGGTCCGGTCTCCTCAAACTCAGCAGCCGCAGCAACCAGCTCGCGCAGATTCTCCTCGCGTCCCAGCGCCTCAATACCATGCTCGGCGCGAATCGAGTCGAGGTACCCGGTGTCGTTGATAACAGCCTCGAACGCCGCTTTGGGCCCCATCGCCGACATCTCGGAGAGCTGGCCCATCAATGTCACGAACTCTGCAATGGATCCCTTTGCCCGAGCCGAAAGACGATCTATCTCGGCCGAAAGGCCAAGCGCCTCCCAAAAGCTTATGCCGCGCTCTTGCGCGAAACGATCAATATGAGCAATCGAAGTGTCCCCAATTGCACGTTTCGGTACGTTGATGATCCGCTTCAGAGCCACCTGGTCATCAGGGTTCACGATCGCCCGCACATAGGCAAGGGCGTCCTTCACCTCGCGCCTGTCGTAATACTTGAGGCCACCAACCACCTGGTATGGCACTCGATACCTGGCGAACGTCTCCTCAATGACTCGAGATTGTGCGTTGGTGCGGTAGAACACCGTGATCTCAGACAGGGGTGTCGTGTCTTGGAGGGCGCCGATGGTCTCGGAAATGAACGCAGCTTCGTCGCGTTCGTCTTCACCTTCAAACGTGACGATTCGTTTCCCCGAACCGATCTCGGTCCAGAGCCTCTTTGGGTTACGGCCGCCGTTGTTAGAAATGACTGCGTTGGCTGCCTCGAGAATGGTCTGTGTCGAACGGTAGTTCTGTTCGAGCAAGATGATGCGTGCGTCCCGATAGTCCTTCTCGAACTCGTTGATATTGCGGATGTCTGCACCGCGAAACGCGTAGATCGACTGGTCAGAGTCACCCACGACACAGATGTTTTTGTGCTGCTCGGTCAGTAGCTTCACCATCATGTACTGCGCATAGTTGGTGTCTTGGTACTCGTCGACGAGGACGTATTGGAACCGATCTTGATACTTCTTCAGCACCTCTGGGAAGGCTGTGAAGAGTTCGACGGTAAGCATCAAGAGATCGTCGAAGTCCATTGCAGAAGCCTCGATCAACCGCTGCTGATACAGCCGGTACACGTCGGCAACCTGCTCATGAAAGAACCCGCTGTCCTGGTTAGAGAACGTCTCGTAGTCGATCATCTCGTTTTTCGCCGAGCTAATTGTCGCCAGAATGTTTCGGCGTGGGAACCGTTTCGAGTCCATGTCAAGGTCTCTGATGCAGAACTTGATGAGACGCAAAGAGTCGGCTGTGTCGTAAATCGAGAACGCCGATCGGTACCCGAGATTGTGTGCGTCGGCTCGCAAAATCCGGGCGCACGAACTGTGGAAGGTCGACACCCACATTCGGTTGGCTATGGGACCGACGAGTTCCCCAACACGACCCTTCATTTCGGAGGCGGCCTTGTTGGTGAAGGTGATAGCGAGGATCGAGTACGGAGACACGCCAAGGTCGCGAATCAAATACGCAATGCGGCGCGTGAGAACTCGTGTCTTGCCCGATCCCGCACCGGCAACGACGAGCACAGGGCCTTCGGTGGCGGCAACGGCCTCGCGTTGCGACGGGTTGAGATCAAGAAGGAGAGGTGACTCGGTCATCCACACAAGTATACGGCGTTGACACCCCACGGTTACAGGCGTGTCATTCGTTTTCGGAACGTCGACTCTAGGCGGCGATCAAGGGGAGATGATTTGCAATGCCCGCCACATCTTGCGTCCGTAACAGCAAAGATTTGGGCCGAATGCCCGATGGCTACATCGTGCTCAACGCTGACAAGTTCGAACGAGCTTCGCGAGAAGCAATCGATTGGAACGTTTGCGCGGCGTCGACAACCCCCGAGGCAGCAGGGACGAGAGTCCGCAGTGTACGGACAGCGTGGTCCGAAAACGCGCGTGGCGTGATGGACGCCAATACCAAAACACCGAGTAGCGTACCGCGCGCCCGCAACGGCACCGCATACACCGACTCGATCTGCTCGCCCTCAGCGCCTCGCTCTGATGTCTGTCCTAGTTCGGTGAGCCGAATGCTGCCCTCGGAGTGTTCGTTGCCTGAGAACCTGGCAACTTCTTGCGTCACGATCTGCGTAAACCGTGACAGGCCATCTTGGCCAACCTTGTCATTCGCCAGATAGTGCGCGCGACGATCTCGCACCATCACAACAGCACCCATGTCGAACGCGACGACGTGCCCAATTGCCTCGAGCATCCGTTTGAGCATTACCTGTAATTGCACCGGTTCCATTGCAATCTCAGTCACCGAAGTCACCACAGTCATCTCGAATAGCTTTCGATCGAGCATGTCGCATACTCGGGTCAGTACGTCAGTGGCCCCCAATGACGGAGACTTCTGGGTGACCCGCTCGCTTGTCAGATCGCTCAGTGCGCGTGTGGCGAGCGCCGAATTTATTGCGGAAACAAGACCGGAACCGAGAGCGTCCTTTGTGATAAAACCATCCGCACCGGAACTGCGCCCCCAGTATCGATCTTCCACGGAGTCCAACGCCGTCAGTATGAGGACCGGAATATGTGCGGTGTACGGGTCCTCCTTCAACAGGCGGCAGGCGACATAGCCCGTGAGTCGAGGCATCTTGACATCAAGCAGAATCAAGTCGGGAGGGTCCTCGTACGCGCTGGTGATTGCCTCGATGCCGTCGGCGGCGGTTGTCACCGCGAAACCTTCTGCCTCCAGAAGTTTAGAGACAGCCGCACGAAGAACAGGCGAATCGTCGGCCACGAGGATGCGCATTACACGTCCCTCCCTGCAAGCAACCGAGAAAGCGCGTCGGCGAGAGCACCTTCACGGAAGTCAGCCTTGTCCAAGAACACGTCGACACCAGCGGCACGCGCTCTGCCTTGGTCTTCGTCGGTAGCAACGCCGGACAGCATGATGATTGGAAGCTCAGCGAACCGAGCGCGAACCTCGTCGACGAGGGCAACACCGTCCGCATCAGGCATAGAGAAATCTACAACCAGAGCATCGGCACCGGTCGCGTCGAGCTTCTCGATAGCCTCAGCGGCGCTCGAAGCTACATCGGTTGTGTACCCGACCGACGCCAACGCCCCCGATACCACCGCCCGGGCGCCCTGGGAGTCGTCAACAACGAGAATCCGGCCTCCTCTGGCAGGTTCACCCGGGCCGTTGATTGCACGGTCAATGAGCTTCACGGCGTCGAGCAACAAAACGACATCACCACCGCCGAGCAACGCTGCGCCGGTGATGTGAGATGGTCCAGCCACGATTGGTCCGAGCTCTTTTGCCACCACCTCGGTTACGTCGACCAAGGTGTCAACGACAAAAGCGACCGTACCCGAAGCCGCCGTCACCACTATGAGCTGTTGACCAGGACCACCGATGCTCTCCGCTCCGACAACGGTCGCGAGATCGACCACCGGAAGATCAGCCTGTTTCCAGTGAATTGTTTCTGGGTCGGTACCTTTGAGCACAACCTCTGCGAGCGGCAACGCATCGTCGACCGTCGCTTCGGGAATACCCCACATCTGGTCACCCGTGCGCACAATCATGACGCGCTGCAACGCACGGGATGTTGGCACCACCAAAGAAATCCCGGTGCCTTCGCCTTTTTTCGACTCAAGGGTGACCCGGCCGTAGAGATCTTCGGCGGCCGACGCGACACGGTGCAGGCCCTCTCCGCGGCCACCCATCTCACTAACGTCGATCGTCGAAAACCCAGGAGAAAAGAGAACTGAGGACAGAACCTTGGTGTCCACCGCCCGGCCGGCACGATATAGGCCGGCATCGACGGCGACTTTTCGAACTGACTCCCAATCGACCCCTGCACCATCATCAGCCACCAACAGTTCGAGGCGGTGGTCTTTGACGAGGGCGTGCACCACAACCTTTCCGGTGGGAGGTTTACCGACCGCCTCGCGGTCTGCAGGAGACTCAATGCCATGGAGGACCGCATTGACGACCATCTGACGAATCGGGTCCGCAATACGTTCGCGCACCTGCCTGTCAATAACTATGCCTGGATCAGCGTCGATCTCGAACGCCACATCCTTGCCAACCTTTTTTGAGAGGTACCGAACGAGTTGAGGAAGGTTTGCGGTGATTTCGCTAAGCGGCACCGATGCGAGGGCAAGGGCGTCGGCCTCAAGACCGACTGCGGCGCGATCAAGACTGGCGAGAGCCTCTACCATCGATGACGGAATCGCGCTGCTCGAATGGGCGGCCGCCTCACTGAAGACTGCTTGAAGGCTCAGCCGAATCGCGGCAACATTGTTGATCATCCGGTACAACGCGCCAGCGTTGACATTTACCGCCTGCTCCGTCGCCCATGTGTTCAACGCTCCAAGAAGGCCACCGAGATCCTCAGGGTCCGCATAGCGGAGAAGTTCAGATGCCCCGGTGTGGGTGGCCAAGATAGATCCGTCGCGCTCGGTCGCAGGCGTCTCGGGCTCGCTCTCGGTGAGCGAAACGCCGGCCATAACCTGATCGAGCATGTCGAGAACATCCTGGGCTGCCGCTGCGGAGGGCGGAGTCTCACCGATATCAACGTCCGTGTGATCTTCCGCTGGGACGTCGTCCTCTGGTTCGGAAAGCTCCCAATCGACTGCCCTTTCGACAGCGTTCAGCTTCTTCCAAATACCGAATGTGCCGATTTTCGGATCGGCGCCGGCAGCTGGGGACAACTCGTCGGTCAACGTTTTGAGAAGTTGACCGAGCTCCTCGTTTCCATCACGAGTGCCGTGTTGTATCTCACGCCACAGCTTTTCGAGTATCTCGCCGGCACGAGCGACCGCCGTGTACCCCATGACCCGACCGGTGCCCTTGATTGTGTGAGCTTCACGGACCATCTCCCCCGAAATATGATCGGTTAGTGTTCCCGCGATCATCGCGTCGCTGCCTGCGACAAGGCGCGCCGAACGATCCTCGACCTCGCCGAGGAACATTTCTATCAGCTCAGGATCAGCCGCCCAGCTCAAAGGAGTCTGTCTTTCTTGTGGAGTACGCACCGTCTCTATCGTCGCGCAAAGCTCCACTCTTAAGGCTTCCCTCCCGTGCGGACAGAGCATACGTTGCGCGAGCACGATATTGCGCCGCGGCTTCCGTTCACAACTTCACAGGCGGTACTGAGAATTGCACCGAGAACGGCCGCACTGGCACCAAAGGCATCTGAACCAGCACGCTAAGAGCAACCAGCTACTCGCTCAGAAATCTCAAATACGCAACGACATCAGTCAGGTCCCTATCAGTCAGCGCTGGGTTGCCACCCTTCGCCGGCATCGGGATGCCTGTCGTGTTCTCAGGGTCATCCGAGCTGCGACCTTGAGCAATGAACGAGACCAGGCTTGCATCTGAAATGGTGTCGACGAAGTCTGATCCAACAAGGGGCTTTCCGAGGCCTGGAATACCTACAGCATCCCGGGCGTGACAGACCGCACATGTCGAGCTGTATACCGCTTCACCGTTGGCGACGTCTCCGCCGGAAGATCCACCGGTGGCCACCGCAGTGGTCGACGTTTCCGGCACAACCTCTTCGACCGACGGAGGCGCTCCGGTGCTTGACAGCCCGGCTGCGGCCGGATCGCCGCCCGAGTTCACGATCACCGTAAGCGCAACTAACGCGACTATAATGACGGCAGTGACGCCGCTCAGGACGCCTACTGCTACCCACCCGGACTTGAACATCTGCACCTCCGAATCAGTTTGCTCGAGGACCACCGCGCTATTTTCAGAGCCGAGAATGCGCTGTATGCTAGCTGCATAATCCCAGAAGACAGCACATGAGACCGACACGCTAGTGCCGTTCGGCCCTAGCCCCTCGATCACAGAAACCGTACTGTCGCGACGAAACGGAGAGGATACGCCTTGGGTTTGACGCGTCGAGAGTTCTTTTTTGCCGGCATGGCCGGAGGGGCGGTTGTGGCGATCGGAGTGTTGGTCCCCATGTCGATTGCAGCACTAGACGACACGGAAACCCAGCCACCCCCGCCAGCGCCACCCCCCGGAACCACGCCGGAACAGACCCCCTCTACCACAACGACGTTGGCTCCCAGCGAGGGGGCTAGCGCGGCGCTCGTCGGCTTCTTCCCCAGCCTGTCCGTCGCCAATCTCGCGGATCTCGAGGTTGGCATACCTATCACATTTGACTACCCACAGGTTGGCCAGTCAAACATCCTGGTGAAAATGGGTGAACCGGTGATAGGTGGCGTGGGACCAGACGAAGACATCGTTGCTTTTAGCCGGCTATGCACTCACATGGGGTGCACAGTGCCGACATACCAGCATGAGTACCGAGTGCTCGGACCTTGCCCGTGCCACTTCACAACCTTCGACCTTATCCACGGTGGCATCGTGGTAATGGGTCAAGCGACACAAAACCTGCCGCAGGTGCTCCTAAGCGTCGACGACGCCGGGGACGTGGCGGCCGACGGAGTCTTCCGCCTCGTCTACGGGTATGCCAACACGCTGGAAGGATCCAATTTTGTAGGAGAGTCCGTATGAACACCGCACTACCGTCACTTGTCCCGATCCCGCCGGCCGACGCTGAAATCAAACAGATCTGCTGCGAGTATTGCCCCGTGGCCTGCGGGTACAAGGTCCTGATGTGGCCCGTCGGCACCCAGGGAGGCACCGCGGCAGCTGACAACGCGCTTAGCGTAGATCTGCCAAC
>JADFQA010000021.1 GCA_022562055.1 Acidobacteriota bacterium
ACTCGGAACCGGGTGGTGCTCAGCTCGAAGTATTTTTCGCCTATCGAAGTGCCGTCCGTAAGCTCCTGGGCCGCAGGCGTTTCTTTTACCTGCCCACTTTCCAACACCACAACGGTCTTGCTGGTGTCCATGAGTTCTCGGGCGATAGTGATACCAGCCATCCCTCCTCCGATGATGCAGATGTCGGCGTTTACGATTGCCCCGTCGGCCACGGTTCGTGCGTCGATCAACACGGTGGTTATGCCCCTTCGGTGTTCTGGGGGTCTGTATCGGATACATTGGTACCGTCCCTTGAGGCTATTGCAGCGAGAAACAACTCGTGAAGGTGGCTAGCGGCCGCTTCTGAGGTAAGCATCGGTGCCCGTTCAGTTGTGTCGTTGAGAGTGGCGTGGTCGATTGCTTGTGCCAGTTCCCGTTCCACTGTGTCCGCATCGTTCGGAGCCACGATCTGGATTCGTTTGTCGTTTCCCGCAGCGGAGCACAGAACCAGGGGTCCGCCGTTGCCGATAACGATGACGGGCCTTCCCGACATCAGGCCCTCGGCGAGGGCAAGTCCTCCCTCCTCGCGCAAGCCGGTGTACAGTGTCGCGGCCGCACCCGCCATCATCTTTTGCACGTCCGCTCGAGGAATTCTCCCTGTGGTCCGTACCTTGTCCTGTAAGGACAGCGCGTTGATCATCCTTAGCACAGCTTCAAGCTGTGGACCCTCGCCAACGATGACAAGCCGTGCGGCAGCATCGGTGTACTGCATTGCTCGTACGGCAAGGAGAGGACCCTTTCGTGACTCCACCGCCCCGACCCACACGATCTCCCCCGTCGATTCCGCCTGGGTCGCCTTGGGAGCAATAGTGAACTCAGCATGGTTGAGAAGTACGTCGAGCGAGTTGTTTCGTCCAACCCGACGTTGTGTGCTCGGGTTCTGGAAGAGTGCGATCGTCGCCTCTTTCCACATTGCTCTGGTTCTGGGGTTGAGGGCGGAGAGACGGACCGAGAATGCGTCGAAGAATTCTTCAAGGAGGTCTCGCCTGCTCAATGTTGATCGCAGCGGTCCCGGAGTTATGACGGCACCGCCCACAGGACCCCATATGACGGGGAGACCAAGTCCGCGTGCGGCGGAAGGCAGCCAGTACACGGACCAAGTGGCATGGTGGATTACATCGAATGGCTCAGTGGCAATGAGTCCGAGTGCTGCCCGGCGCGCCCGAGGAATCCACCGAATGTACGCAATGAACCTGAAGATCTTGTTCTGATGGTCGGGGTTGGGGTATCTGGCAACAGGGACGTGGACAAACTTGACGCCGGACGACGGATGTTCTGTCTGGTAGCGAGCCAGCTCCTCAGCATCAGAGGAGGCGTGCAATACCGTGACATCCGCGAACCGCCGAACGGCCTGGAGAAGACCCCACCCTGCACCTGATTCAGAGCCCTCGGATGGGCTCAACGAATAACTGAACATCAAGACGCGCATATCCCAACGGACACTAGCGATGGCCGATCAGTGGACGAAACCATGCCGAGGCTACGAATCGCCCACCGTGGTCGGGGATCCGCCGTGGTACCATCTCACCTCCACGGGCGAGTGGCGGAATTGGTAGACGCGCAGGATTCAGGTTCCTGTGAGGTAACACTCGTGGGGGTTCAAGTCCCCCTTCGCCCACACGCGTGTGCGATGTTAGTTCAGCTTTGCTGAACGGTCGCTTCGACTTTCGCCTCCCCGGTCGGCGCCGGTACTCTCCTTGCTATCGCTATTTCGTGGCGAGACTGAGCGGCAAGTGGAGAAAGACGTGCAGTATCAACTTCGCGATTACACGATCATGGACGGGATCATGTCCCAATTCGTGGCCGAATGGAAATCTCAAGTCGTCCCCTTGCGAGCGCAAGCCGGCTTCGAGATCGTTAGTGCGTGGTCGAGTTCGGAGACGGGTCGCTTTGTGTGGATCATCGGCTTCGAAGGAGACTTTGAGGAGGCAGACCGGTTGTATTACGAGTCGCCTGGGCGGATCGCTCTATCCCCAGACCCTGCCCGGTTCATCGAGACGACCCGTTCCGAATTCGTGTCGGCGGCACTGTAGAACGAGCACCAACCGGGCAAATCTACCCACAAAGTCGGCGTGTGTCCGACGGTTGAGCGCGCCGTGTGCAGGGGGTGCGTAATGATCTGGACAAGTCTTCGGTCGCAGATCGTTACGGGTGCCGAGGTGTACTTTGGTGCTGACGGGATGGTCGATTTTCCCGGTTTCACTAACGGGGTAATCGGGTTCACCTTCCTGTTTGTCGACTTTTTCGACACGGCGGGCACGCTGATCATCATCGGAGCGATGATGATCAGCGGTGCTGCCAAGATCGATTGGTCGGACTATCGGCTGTCAATCCCTGCTTTTCTTGCAATCGTTGGCATGCCATTCACGTTCTCAATTACCGATGGCATCAGCCTGGGCATCGTGGCACACACGGTGATTACAGCGACGTCAGGTAAACCAAAGGACGTGCACCCGGTGATGTACGTGCTCTCGGTCTTGCTCGTGTGGAGGTTCTTCGTTCTCGGATAGCTCCATCGCGCTCTTGGAGAGGGTGGACAGTTGTCCATCCTCTCCAGCGCGCCGCCTTCGTTTACGCGATGTAGCTGTTGAGTTCGGCGATTAACACGGCCTTCTCGGCTTGATCGAGGAAGGTTGCCTCGATGGAGTTTCTGGCCAGGAGCGCGAGGTCATCTCGGTCGAGGTCCAAGGCTTTTGCTATTGCAAGGTAGTTGTCGAGCACATATCCCCCGAAGTAGGACGGGTCGTCAGAGTTGACTGTCACTTTGACACCCTTATCGAGCAGGTCCTTGAGGTTGTGATCACGAAGGTCGGGGAACACCTGGAGTTTCTGATTCGACAGCGGGCACATCGTGAGTGGAATCGCTTCTCGTACGAGTCGATCAATGAGGCCGGGGTCTTCCGCTGCGCGGATGCCGTGGTCAATTCGTTCAACGCGCAACACGTCAAGCGCGGAACGCACATAGGCGGCGGGGCCTTCCTCTCCCGCGTGTGCAACGAGCCTTAAACCGGTAGATGCGGCCTCGCGGTAGGCATCGACGAACAACTCAGGGGGATTGCCGACTTCCCCTGAATCGAGCCCCACAGCCTGAAACTTGTCTCGATACGGCAGCGCTTCGCGCAGTGTCTCCACCGCGGCGGCCGGGGGTAGGTGACGGAGGAAACACAGAATGAGCGAAGTCGAAATGCGATCCTCGTACTCCCTTTGGGCCGTAGCCAGCCCGCCGATCACCGTTTCCATCGGGATGTCGCGCGATGTGTGCGTCTGCGGGTCGAAAAAGATCTCGGCCCTGCGGACACCGTCACCGATTGCTCGATCAAGGTAGGCAGCCATGAGATCTCGAAAATCGTCGTGAGTCACGAGTACCGATGCACCGGCGTAGTAGATGTCGAGGAAACTCTGGAGGTCGGTGAATTCGTAGGCAGAGCGTATCTCGTCGACGCTGGCGAACGGGATGTCGATGCCGTTCCTGGCGGCGAGCGAGAACATCATTTCCGGCTCAAGGGTGCCTTCGATGTGGAGGTGTAACTCCGCCTTGGGGAGCCCCCTTACGAATGCTTCCATTCTTGGTCCTTCCGGCTCCGCTGACCCGAGGTTAGGGCTGCGCTCCCTCTTTTCGCGACCGGTCGGCTTGTAGCTCAATGCCGTTTGTCGATGACACGCTGAGCCTTGCCCTGGGACCGCGGAATAGAGCCGACATCGCCGACGGCGACGGCGGTCGAGATGCCCACATATGACTTTATGTAGCGTTGCAACTCCGCGGCTATCTGCTCACGTGTCTCGTCGCCCATGTCTATCGCCTGCGGGCGTAGTTCTACAAGCACACGCAGGGCGTCGAGGTTGGAGTCCCGGGTTACCTCGATTTGGTAGTGCGGAGCTAGCGCCTTCACTCTCAATACCTGTTCCTCAATCTGTGTGGGAAAGACGTTGACGCCTCTGATGATCAACATGTCATCGCTACGTCCCGTGATCTTGTCCATCCGTCTCATCGTGCGTGCCGTTCCCGGCAGTAGCCGCGTCAGGTCTCGGGTGCGGTACCGGATGATCGGGAACGCCTCCTTGGTCAGCGATGTGAACACCAGCTCGCCGTGGTTGCCGTCCGCGAGCGTTGCACTCGTCTCCGGGTCGACAATCTCGGGGTAGAAGTGATCCTCCCAGATTGTCGGTCCGTCCTTGGTCTCAAGGCACTCCTGTGCGACACCGGGGCCGATGACCTCGGAGAGTCCGTACAAGTCCACTGCGTCGATCCCGAGCCTATGCTCGATCTCGTCACGCATCGCGTTGGTCCAGGGTTCGGCGCCAAAGATGCCGATCTCCAGAGAGCACTTGGCTGGGTCGAGTCCCTGGCGCTCGAATTCATCGGCAAGATTCAGACAGTAGGACGGAGTGACCATGATGATGCGTGGCTTGAGGTCTTCGATCAGTTGAACCTGTCGTCCGGTTTGTCCGCCGGACACCGGGATCACCGTGCATCCAAGGAGTTCCGCTCCGTAATGGGCGCCGAGTCCACCAGTAAACAACCCGTAGCCATAAGCAACGTGGCAGATGTCTCCACGATTTCCGCCAGCGGCACGGATCGATCTGGCAACCACGGCGGACCACATGTCGATGTCGTTCTTGGTGTATCCGACGACCGTTGGCTTGCCGGTCGTGCCGCTCGACGCATGGATACGCACGATTTGGTCACGCGGAACCGCAGACATCCCGAAGGGGTAATTGTCGCGAAGGTCCGCCTTGGTGGTAAAGGGAAAGTTGGCGAGGTCGGTGAGCGACTCCACGTCGTTCGGATGGACACCCGCAGCGTCGAAGCTGTTGCGATAGAAAGCAACGTTGTCGTACGCATGGTGCAGAGTCCACCGCAGACGTCGGAGCTGCAGCGATGAAAGCTCATCGCTGCTTGCGGTTTCGATTGGCTCCAACCCTGTGGTTCTCATCGGGCGTCAGCTCCACCAGTCGGTTTGGCGGCTCGGGTCGTTCCGAGAGTACCCGAGTGCGGCGGGCCGTGTCAGTCATATGCGCCAATGCCTGGTCGTCGGGCATCGACTCAGCATTGCCATTCGTGTCGCCGGGGGTTTACCGTAGACTTCTTTGTGCGACGCATCAGGTGCTTCGCACGTACCGGGTCGGCTCACAGCGTCCCAGAAAAGGTCACAATGGCGTACAACAGCTACACCCCGTATCGTTCTCCGCGGCGGCGCCGTCGAACGGTATTGCTTGTATTCCTAACGATTCTCGTTGCGGTGTTTGCGTTGGCCGTTCGTTCTCGGTCTGAGCAGCGCGATGTGCTGGATTTTGTTGCCGTGGCGCGAGAGTCGTTGGGCGAGCACCGCGAGATCGCAACCCAGGCCGCCACGCTGCTTTTGGACCTCGGCGACTTGGAACGCCAGGTCGTTCTAGACAGGGTCGCGACGCTTCATGCTCGAGCATTGGCGGCAAACGCCAACCTCGCGGCAATTCCTGTCGCGCCTGAAGTTGCTGTGCTTGCTGGGTTTATCACCGTCGCGACATCGTCGTGGACGAACGCGGTCGGATCGCTCGATGAGGCATTTCTAGCTGCTGTCGACGAGGACCAGGATGTGACCGTTGGCGAACGTCTGTTGGCTTCCGCGTTCGAAGAACTCAAGGTCGGCGATCGAGCCTACGGCCAGGTGGCCGAACTGCTGGCGCCGATTTCGGATGAATACTCTTTGGATGCATTCCCCGTCTTCTCCTACATAGATCCGGCCCAAATCAACTTGTACGACGCGGTGCTGACGGCGACGCGCCTGCGTGAATTTCGCCTCCTTCAAGAGTTTCGTGACGTAGCGGTGAGTGTTTCGGTCGACCCGCTGCCGGTCTCGGAACAAAACGGGGTGGCCGTATTCCCTTTCGCTGACACGTTCACCGCCTCGGTTGTTGTGAGCAACAACGGGAACCTCTCTGAACGCAACCTCGTAGTGACGCTGATCTTGGCCGAGCCGGGTGGGGACTACGTGTTCACTGTCTCAGACGTTATTGAAGAACTCAAACGCGGAGAGTCATCGACTGTTGTGTTCGTTGATCTTCCGCTCCTAGCCGGGCCGCTCTACGAGGCAGTGGTCGAGGTCCCGACGGTGAACGATTCTGATCCGAAGTCGAACATTTGGCGTTTGCTGTTTCGTAGAAATGCGGGAGAATGACATTAGAACTCGCGATCGCGATCATTGCTCTGGTAGTCGCCGCGATTGCATACGCACAGGCGGCGTCGACGGCGCGTCAGTTGCGTGGCGTTCCCGACGAACAGCACATTGCCGGATTCCTAAAACGGGTCGACAACGAGATCGGTGCGATCTCCGACGTACTCGCCGACATCGAGTCTCGACTCATTTCAGTAGAAAGTCGGCTTCCGTACGCGATCACCCGCACGGGGGTGGTCGAGTTCGATGCCTTCGGCGATGTCGGCGGCCGGTTGTCGCGCGCCATTGCGCTTCTCAACGAACGCTCAGACGGGATCGTGATAACTCTCTTGGTAGGACGTAACGAAACCCGTTTTTTCACCAAACAGTTGCGAGGTGGTGAAGGAGTAGAGCTGCTTTCACCCGAGGAGCGTCAAGCCGTGGATCAAGCAGTGCAGGGTCCCTAAGAGACTGGCGCAGCGCGGGGTCGTGTCAGGTGTGGTCCGTGAGCTTCGCCGATGGATGGCGGCCCGGTATCATCTAGCGATGCTCGATGTGTCTCACCTTCGCAAAGAACCCGAGCGCCTTCGCGCGTCGCTTGCCCGCAGAGGTATCGATTTAGATCTCGATGTGCTTGCCGATCTTGACCGCCAAAGGCGTATCTCAAGAGTGTTGGCGGAGGAGTTGCGGGCAGAACAAAAATCCGCCGGCAAAGGGATTTCTCAACTCGAGGGCGATGCGAGAACGGCTGCGATCGACCGGGCTGGGCAGCTTGCAGACAAATACAAGGCCGCGTTGGCCGAGGCGGACGCGCTTGACCATGAATTCGAAGCCCAATGGATGGCTCTCCCCAATATCACAGACGACACCGCTGCAGATGGGATGACCGACGCAGACAACGTCGAGATCAAGCGGTGGGGGACAGTCCCGGAATTCGAAACCACTCTCGATCACATTGCCATAGGTGAGACATTGGACATAATCGATGTGGAACGGGCGGTAAAGATCTCTGGGAGCCGCTTCGGGTTTATCAAGGGCGGCCTGGTCCGTCTTGAATTTGCGCTGGTCCAATGGGTGTTCGACGAACTCGAACCGTATAGATTCAAACCCATCGTGCCGCCGGTCCTGGTACGCGAGCAAGCCCTGATCGGAACGGGCTTCTTCCCAGGTGAGAAGGATCAGGTCTACGGGGTCGACGGTGGAGAGCTATTCCTCGTCGGCACATCTGAGGTCCCACTAGCCGCTATGCATGGCGACGAGATTTTCGCAGCGGAAGATCTACCACTTCGTTACGCAGCGTTTTCGACCTGTTTCCGTATTGAGGCAGGGACGTACGGCAAGGACACCCGGGGGATCTTTCGGGTGCACCAATTTGACAAGGTCGAGATGTTTTCGTTCTGCCACCCGGATGAGTCGGGTGCCGAGCACGACTTTTTGCTCGCGCGCGAAGAGTCGATCATGCAAAAGCTCAACATCCCGTACCGTGTTGTCAACGTCGCAGCCGGCGACCTCGGATCGTCCGCTGCAAAGAAGTACGACGTAGAGGCATGGTTCCCCGGACAAGCACGCTATCGCGAGGTCACGTCGGCATCGAACACCACTGACTACCAAGCCCGTCGGCTCAAGATCCGATTCAAGGGTGAGCGCGGCAATCAGCTTGTGCACACTCTCAACGGGACCGCAATGGCGATGGCCCGCATGTTGATAGCAATCATCGAGAACTACCAACTCCCCGACGGAACGGTTGCGGTTCCAGAGGTTCTGCAGCCGTACTGCGGGTTCGAAACCATCACCGGGTAGTGCAATCCCATGGCCGCTGAAGTATTTTCCGAGATCGCGGGCAACTACGACCGCATCAACGCCGTCCTTTCGCTTGGCCAGGACAAGCGTTGGCGGGAGAAGGTGGTTGCCAAGCTTCCCCCGGGTAGGATCCTTGATCTCGGGGCAGGGACCGGTGCCGCAAACCCTTTGTTTAGCAAGCGGGTTGTCGTGGCGCTCGACCCAGCTCCAGAGATGCTTGCTTTGAACGCTGCGGTGCATCGTGTCGTCGCCTACGGAGAGCGTTTGCCGTTTGCGGACGAGGCATTCGATGCAGTGTTTTCGGCGTTTGTCATAAGAAATCTTGAGTCGGTGCCTGAAGCGGTGAAAGAGATTGCTCGCGTGCTGAAACCTGGGGGTGCAGCGGGCATCGTTGATCTGGGCCGGCCGCGCAACTCCGCAGCCGCGGCCGTCCACAGGGCAGGTTCGGCGATCACCCTGCACACGGTCGGCTTTCTGTCCCGATCGCCCGCCGAATACGCGTATCTGCACCGGAGTCTCGACAAGTTGCCGCACCCTGAGGTTCTCTACTCCGACCTTGCTCTTGAGGTTGAGGATGTATGGAGGATGGGTCCGCTGGGGTTTGTATACGGTGTCATCCTGCGCAAGTCGCGGTGAACGCTTCCCTGCCAAAGTTGTAACGGCAGGGGTTATGTGCGCCCCCGCCGTCGAACGTGGATCACCCGGCGCTTTCCGAAATACACAGCTCGCATTGAGCGCTCCCGCCACACCCGAGACTGACCCGCTTAGAGCTGCTTCCTTCCGGACCTGACCCAATTCACGACGCCTCGCCGCGGCGGGACCCAATGTTCAACACTATGTGGTTCGGTGCTGCCCGAACAACCACGCCCTCGGGCGGGGATTCGGCCTCGCATGAAGAGGATTTCGAGAAGAGGGCACCCCTAGCGCCCCGCCTAGCACATGGATGCATGGTAGGTGAAGCCGGAAGCAGTGTGGAATCGCGAGTGCCGCCAAACAAAGGTCTTTCCGTCCGCACACTGCTTTGCGATCGGGACCGGTTTTCTACTCGGTCGAGGGGTGACACCTGTCAAGGCTTTCCGTCTGGGTGTGTCGAGGCCTCCGCGGTGCGTCACCTGCATCGCGGTAACCTCAGAACTGACAGGTCGGAGCGAGCTTGGAAACGTACAGAGGCATTGTCCGCAAGAGTGACATTGACCACATGGGGCACATGAACGTCACGTACTACATGCAGAAGTTCGACGAGGCTACATGGGCGTTCTTCGCCGAACTTGGCATGGGGGCGTCATGGATGTCCGAGAACCGCCGTGGCATGATGGCCGTTGAGCAACACATCAAGTATTACGCCGAGGTGGTGGCCGGCGAACGCCTTGTGATTTCGACAAAGGTGGTTGACGCCTCCAAGCAAACCATTCGGATCCTGCACACCATGGTGAATCCGGCAACCGACACGGTCGTGGCGACCTGCGAGATGGTTGGCGTTTCTGTCGACCTCGATAGCCGATCGGCAACGCCGTTGACTCCAGAGGTACGTGCGGTGGCCGAGACGTTGAGGGAGTAGGCGTCTGTGTTGATTCATGCCCATGACGAGTAGCCGACGCCTGATGCGTGGAGAAAATTCGCAGAGGCGAACAGCTTCGGTCACCTTGTTGCGTCTGGTAGCGACCGCGACGTCGCGGTGGATGTGCCCACGCAATTCCTACTGATTGAAGACACCGTGTGGTTGCACCTCGCCAGGCCGAACCCGGTTTTTCAAGCCCTGTTTGAGAACCCGAACGTAGTGCTCAGCATTGCAGGCGATTGGGCCTACATCCCTGATGCGTGGAAGGCCATTGGTGAGGAAGATCCACGCAGCGGAATTCCCACGACGTACTACGCGGCGGTTCAGCTCATCGGTACTGCATCGTGATTGATGATCCCACTGAGGTTGCCGACATTCTCGCACGCCAGCTTGGCGATCTTGAGCCAGGCTCGGATGCGGTCCATCCCTCAGAACATGCAAGCCGGCCGCGGGCGATTCGAGGCCTCAAGATCGAAATCGACGAGGTCCGTGCGAAGTTCAAATACGGTGGCAACGCCGATATCGAGCATCGCCGTGCCGTGGCGGCTCTGCTCGCCGAGAGAGATGGTCCCGGTGACTCAATGGCGTTGCAGCATCTGAACGATTAACTGGCTGGCGAACCAACTACCTAACACCAAGGTCTCGAAGGGTTCGCAATTTTCTCGGGGAACTCCTCTAGGGTCACGGCGCGCGTTGTGGAGGAGTCCGAAGTGCCGATGTCTGATCATCTCAGGTCTGTCCGTTCGAAGGTTGGTAGCCAACTGCTGGTGCTGCCCGCGGTGGGAGCGGTGATCCATAACGACGTCGGCGAAATCTTGCTCGTATTCACTCATGATGACATGTGGGGTACCCCAGGTGGTGCGGTCGACCCCGGTGAACAACCGGCTGACGCTGTGGTTCGCGAGGTGTTTGAGGAGGTGGGACTCAGGGTCGAGCCTGAGCGCGTCTTGTCGACCCATCTGCACCACGTCGATTATCCAAACGGCGACTCCGTGGACTACACGGTGGTTGTGTTTCGGTGCCGGGTTCTCGATGGCGAGATCAGTGCGAATGACGGCGAAGTGGTCGAGTGGGAGTGGGTAGATCCTGCTGCGGCTTGGGGCCGGGGTGTGGAGATCGACCCGACGGTTCTAGGTGCCGACTACGCCGGCCCAACAACCTTCCGAAAGTGACAGCCGGATAGCCTTCGGTACTTCGCAACTGTTGGGAACTATCCTGCACTAGTGGGCGTCTCATTGGCATGCGGGGGTTTAGGCGCGTTACAGGTAGGGCTTCGGCAAGTGCGGTCGCACTGGCCGTACTTGTTATGTCGAGTTGCAGTTTTGGCAACGATCCATACCAGATCCCGGCCGATCAGTTGCGCCAGAACGCTCCTTTGGCGACTGCGGTGCAAGTCACAGAGTCTTGCGTGGGTCTACCTCGCGGCGTCGCAGCCACAGCGGATCTGGGCCGAATTGTGGTTAAAGCTAACGAGGCGGTGTTTGTACTGTCGATGCGCACCGGCTCGTTCACGAGCATCGAAACCCCCGCCCTCGGTGCTGTTGTTATGACGCGTCCAGGGGTGGCGCTGATTGGTTCGGGTGCCTACGGAGTCGATCCGCAGCGTAACGTCCTGTTTGATTTCAATCGCGAGATGTCGGTTGGTTTGGACCTCCAGGGATGGCGCCTCGACAAGAGCGGCCCGACACCCGTGCTCGGCTCGTTCGGCGGCCGGGTGCTCCTAGCGGTTGTACAAGCCGACCCAGACTCGGGCAACGTGACCACCGGCGTGGGTGGCCTTTCGATCGAGGGTGTTCTCGATTGGGTCGTTCCAATGGAAGTATCGGGCGAGAGAGTTGGGCCATTGGCGCCATCGCCCGTGTTCGTAAGCCCGGCCCGCAATCGAGTTTTGATCGCCGCGCGAGCTCCCAATACTCCGAAGTTGCAACATGTGTTGCTGACGTTGGTAGATCAGGCGGGGTCCGTCGTGGAGTCCGGTGGCGTCTGGCCTGCGGATGGGATGGCGATTGTTGGGTGGTGGGATGCGGACAGGGTTGTTGCCGAAGATGTGGCTACCGGGTTGCGTGTCATCGGTGCTCCACTAGCGGTCGACACCGCGCCTTTCGAACTGTTCGACGATGTCGCGTTTGAGAACCTCCGTCTGGCCGGGGACGGGAAGAACGCACTCGTGGACACTGCGTCGACGCTGGCGCTGGTGTCACAAGACGGGGTAAGTGTGTGGACCGCCATTACGAGCTGCGAGATCCGGCTCTCGCGATAGGCGAGAAGCGTCAGGCCTGGGCAGCGAGCTTGCGCTCTGCCATCCCGTTGAGCACTTCGAGCACGACCCTGTTCGCCATAAATGCGGTGATCTGTCCCGGGCCGTCGTACGGTGGTGACACCTCAACAATGTCGACACCAATAACCGGCAGCTCCTTGGCAATCCGTCGTACGGTGTCGAGCAGTTCCCTCGATGTGATGCCGCCGGGCTCGGGGGTGCCCGTACCCGGCGCGAAGGCTGGATCGACGACGTCGACGTCGACCGAAATAAAGACTCCCTTGGTACCTGCGTCGGTGCAGGCTTGCACGGCGTCATCCACCACTGCATGCAGACCGCGATCTGCGATTTCGGACATTAAGAACGTGCGCATCCTCTGTTCAGCCATCCAGGCGATCACATCAGGATTCGGCCAGTAACCGCGTAGCCCGATCTGGACGAACCGATGCCCGGGGACCGCACCAGACTCGATGAGGCGGCGCATCGGCGTACCGTGGCCGTGGAGCTCACCGTAGTGATCGGTACCGGTATCGGCGTGCGCATCGAAGTGAACGAGCCCGAAACTTCCGGCACCATACGTTCGTGCGAGTCCAGTACCGTTGCCGTAGGTGATCGAGTGGTCACCACCCAGCACGATTGGGATGGCACCCTTGGCGGAGATCTCAGCGATAGCCTCGGCAAGACGTTCGAGAGATTTCTCGGCGTAACCGGGCGGCAGTTCAAGATCGCCAATGTCCACGACTCGGAACACCTCGAACGGGTCGACGCCGGTTGGTAGGTGAGGACGCCGTGCGTTGGTGTCGAGGTAGTCCGCTTCGCGAATGGCTTTCGGTCCGAAACGAGTTCCTGAGCGGAACGTGGTCCCGCAATCGATCGGCGCGCCAACAATTACGATGTCGGCGTCTCCCTCACCAAGGTCGCTCAACGCAACCGCGGGCACACCCGCATAGGTATTAAACGCCCCAAACCGCCAAATATCACTCATAACATCGCCTCGTGTCGGTGATGAAACGATATCGCGTGTTGTGAGGCCCCGGACGGATACTGACCGTCCGGCGAACGTGTCTATGAACTGCCACATGTACCCGGTGTCCTCGAGGTCGAATATCAGGACACCGTTCGAGGCAGCGATGCCTCCCACTGCTGTGAGGCGGTGAAGCGTTCGTAGTTGTGGTCGCTACCGCCAAACGCGAGGTTGAACTGGGCACCTACATTTCGGTACCTCAGATGTCCAGCGCCTGCCGAAAGCTGCCAGCTATCGGCAGGCTCTCGCTGCGGCGAGAGTTCTTTGCGGAACGCAAACTATTTTGCGGAGAGAGTGGGATTTGAACCCACGGAACTGAAAATAACAGCTCAACAGTTTTCGAGACTGCCGCCTTCGTCCACTCGGCCATCTCTCCAGGTTTGGCCATGTGTCATCGCGACGACGTGGCCTAGGAGCAGGATGATAGTTGGTGCCGAGCCGAACTCGGCTATCTGTGCGCCTCGAAGAAGGTAGTCAGAATTGCCGCGCACCGATCTTCCAGGACTCCCGCTTCGAGCTGGATCAAATGGTTGAGACGTTCGTCGCGTGGGATGTTGAACAGGCTCCATACGGCGCCAGCCTTGGTATCGGTTGCCCCGTAGACAATGCGGTCCACACGAGCCCACACTGCGGCCATTGCACACATCGCACACGGTTCCAGCGTCACGACGAGAGTATGTCCGGTGAGTCGCCAGTTGCCCAGCTCTCGCGACCTCTGCGAGATGACGAGTATTTCGGCGTGCGCAGTTGCGTCGCCCAGTTGCTCTCGGCGATTGTGGTCGCTCGCTACGATCTTGCCGTCGCGGTCGAGCAGCACAGCGCCGACGGGAACGTCTTCGTGGTCCGCTGCAGCTTGGGCTTCGATAAGCGCCGATTCCATTACCGTGTTCCAAAGATCCATAAATCACCTAAGTGCGGAAGGGTTAATATGGCACACCTCCGGAGGGGTCGCATAGTCCGGCCGAGTGCGCACGCTTGGAAAGCGTGTAGGCGGGTAACCGTCTCGAGGGTTCGAATCCCTCTCCCTCCGCAGTCTCGATACCGATAGGTGACGAGTCCGTTGTTCCTTTCGGGACGATGCGCCGCGTTGCGGCAAGAGCTTGGAGGGATAGCCAAGCGGACGAAGGCAACAGTCTTGAAAACTGTCGAGCCCTTATGGGTTCCGTGGGTTCGAATCCCACTCCCTCCGCAAAACCACAGGGCCGCCGCGATGCGCGAGTTCGCACGGTCTGGGTCGCGCAGTGAGGTGCTTCACGGAGGGACCCATATTTGGTTGCACTACGCGTTTTTTCCGACTTCTCTGAGTGGTCGGCGTCAAGGTGTGGAAGTCGAAAAAGAAGGTTTGTATGCAACGACGTTTGATTTTACTCATTTCCGCCGCACTTGCGATGTCGACTTTGGTCGTCTCACCTGCGCTGGCGCACGACGACGAGAGTGAAGGCGGTGGCGGCACCCTACCTGGCGTTGGGAGATTCGATCGCTGCCGGCACCCAGCAGCCAGTACCGTTTACCGACAACGGGTACACCGGCCGCTTGTTCAAAGATCTCAAAGATGAATACGGGTTCGACACGTTCGTGAACCTCGCCTGCCCTGGCGATGACACCCGCGAAATGCTCGACGGTAACTACGGGTCGTTCTGCTACGGAGATAGCGCATTCCTGCCACCCGGCGGATCCTCGCAGTTGGCCGCCGCGCTTGCCTATCTGGTGGCCAACCCCGGCGAAGTCAAGCTCATCACATTGACGATGGGTGCAAACGACATCCTCGGTTGCAACTTCGCTACCCCAGCGGGGATCCCTTGTTTCTTCGGTGCTCTTGATCAGATCGGCGCAAACCTGACGGTAATTCTCGCGGCATTGCAAGCCGCCGCACCAGGCGTCCCGATCATTGCGATGAACTACTACAACTCGAACCTCGGTTTCTGGCCGGTCGATCCCGCGCTTGCTCTGTCGACACAGCCGCTTGTTCCGTTCTTCAACGGAGCGCTCGCAGCGGTGTATGGAGTATTCAGTGTGCCGGTTGCGGATGTTGAGACCGCGTTCGATACGTTCGACACGAACGGGAAGATCCCCAAGAACTTCCGATCAATCTGCAAGTACACGCGGATGTGCGCGAAGCAGCACGGAACCTATGTTCAAAGCCTCTTTGAAACGGCCACATCTGGATTGCAACCTGACATTCATCCGACAAACAAGGGTTACAAGCAGATCGCTAAAACGTTCAGTAATCTGATCGAAGATCTGGACCTGTTCGACGATGATGGTGGCGATTCTAACGACGACTAGCTCTTTGAGCGTGCTGCCCAGAAGGCGGCAACTCTTTGCAGAGGTTGGTGATTGTGGGCGCAACTCCATGTTGCGCCCACAACCGCGCCCCGGTCGGGGTAGGGACGCCGGTTTTGGGATTTCGGGCCAGATCGCCTGGCGGGAAGCAGCGTTACGAGTTGGCGAGCTGCTGGGAGGTGGCTTCGTAGCCCTCGTCAAACATCTGGGCGGCTTCGTCTTTTGTGATGTCGAAGTCCAGGGGGTCGCGAGTTGCCGGCACCACGATGACGTGGGCTTCGACGTTGGGGAGACTGCCAAGGGCGTCGCGAGCTTTGATACCGGAGGCCACGACAGCCGCGGCGTACGAAACGGGACCGTTAATCAGCCGGTGGTCTTCTTCGGATGTGCCGGTCTCGAATCGGAATCCCAGGATCGGGAGACCCGCCGACATGTCGACCACCCGTAGCCCAAAGTTTGCTGCCATTGCGCCATCGATGAGCAACGTTTCATGGCCCTTCACTTTCACCTTGACGGGTCGGAACACGAACGGCACGGCAGACGAGGCGCGCACCGCCCACGCGACCGAGGTGCTTTCTGGTGTCCGACCGAGTTTTTCGAGGTCATCCGGCAGCACGAGGCCGCGCACGTGGGTGACATCGGTCACGATCACGCGAAATGTGGTCGTCGGTGAATCGGCCGCAACGAGGTCTGCGAAGGTGCGGATGCCGCGTCTGCCAAGGAGTTCGTTCCAGGTGCGTTCGATCTCCTTTCCCATGAATATGCCGTTGCTCCTCAGCATCGCCAGGCGTCGGCCAATCGCCGGAATTCTGGCGACAAAGTCGGCGTCCATGAGTCCGGGCCAATCAACGTCGCACACAATCGATCGGAGTTCTCCCGCCGAGTACCCGGCAGCGACGAGGGCACCGACCATTGCACCCGCCGAGGTCCCGACCACACGTTCAAATACGTAGCCGCTGTCCATTGCAGCAGCAGCGGCCCCTGCCGATGCGATGCCGCGGATGCCACCCCCCTCGAACACCCCGATCACGTTTTCACCCATACCAAATATAATACGACCGGACCGCTGTTTTGTTCCGCATCGGTCAGCAGCGAGGGAGTATGACAAGGGACCGCGGCCCTCTCCTCTTTGCTGCACCGACTTGTGCGGCTCGCAGGTCGAGAAGAACTTGGTTCAGTCGTCGGCGGGCGGCCGCCGTGACATGTCTCCTCATCGTCCAAGAACCGAACCCCTATTCGTTACGCGACGTGTTGCTCGTGTAGGTTTGGCTACGGGCTCGTCATCGGGAGGCGGGGGTCGGTTGGTTGGTTGTCTAGCGATGCTCGGACCCAGGCGTGTACGGGGTCATCGCAGAATCTCCAGGCGCGGTCGGGTGACGGGCCGGCCATGACGTTGAGGTAATACATGTGGTGCCCGGGGGCTGCCGCTGCGGGACCGTGGTAGCCGCGTGGCACGAGATATACGTCACCGTCTTGCACCCTCATCGTGTCATCGATCTCGCCGTCATCGGTGTAGGCGTTGAAGAGACCAAACCCGTCATCTCCCGCAATGCGGAAGTAGTAGATCTCCTCAAGTTCGGTCTCTGTTTCACTCGTCTCATCGTGCTTGTGTGGGGGATACGACGACCAGCTTCCCTCGGGCGTTAACACCTCAACTGCAATCAGCTTGTGTGCATCAGCGGAGTCGGCGCTGAGGAAGTTGTTGATCTGGCGAGTGCCGGAACCGCCGCCCCTCACCTCGACGCGGACGTCCTTGGCATCGACGCGGTACGGGTCGATGCGTCGTGTTGCTTCGGCCGTACACAACGCGATCTGGCACGGTTGGTCAGCGATCAGCCGAACCGAGGTGTCGATGGGCACATACGCAAAGTCGGTGACTGCGTCGAACACCCCAGACCGACCCGCGAGAGTGAAGGAATGAGACTCGACTTGAACGGTCACGCCTCCCGAGAGAGGGAGGATCGCCATTTCTGTGGTGCCCGTGACGAGATCGTGAGTGGCGTTCGCGTCCAAATTGAGGACGCGTAGGCCCGAGTACCGCCAACCGGCCCGGGTAGCGTCGATGTCGACCAGAGCGTTTCCGCTACCGCTCGATCCTGCTGGGTAGAACCGTCTAACCATGTCGGCCTCCTTGGAGTAGTTGAGCAGCGCGGTCCACGGCTTCCATCACGGTACCGCTCCTCGGATACAACAGTGTGCGCCCTACAACGAGGCCGCGCACTTGTGGAATCTCCAAAGCCCGGCGCCATCCCTCATACGTTGTGGCGGGATCGTTCCCTGGGTCCCCGCCGAGCAGCAGAGTCGGCAGGGTCGTGGACGCCATAACCCTCTCCATGTTTTCGACCACCGGGATCTTTAGCCATGTGTGCGCAGATGTTGCTCCTAGGCCGCAAGCAACCGAGACTGCATGAATGATGTCGTCTGGCTCTTTGGAGATGACGACGCGATGATCGGTTGTGTGGTGCGCGGGCAACGGTTCGACCATCGCCATCAGCGAAAGGTCCGCAAGTTCGGTCACCGCGTGGCCGCAGGCTTCGAGGGTGGCGTTCGTTCTGTCGTCATGTGGGTCGATCCGCAGCAGCATCTTTCCGCCGTCGAACCGCATCGCCGCGATGTGAGCCGCATCGTATCCGGTGAATCTATCGTCGAGTTCCCACACGCTTCCGGCCAACCCGCCTCGGTTCATCGATCCGATAACCAGTTTGTCTTCGAGTAACCCGAGCAGCAAAAGATCCTCAACGATGTCGGCGGTGCCGAGAACACCGTCAACCCGCGGGTGTTCGAGTGCGGTAGCGATGCGGTCCAGCAGAGATCGACGATGGGCCATTGCGAACGGATCTTCGCCGACCGCCAGTGCCGAGCGTGCCGGATGATCGGCTGCCACCAGGAACAGATCGCCAGCCGCCGCAACCGTCGCGACGGTCGCCCGGGACCTTCGCCTCGCGGCGGCAACCACCGCCTCAGGTTTCTCCGCCCGGACTCGTAGCAACTCCGCGAAGGCGCTATCCGTGATCATCCATGAACTCCCTCACCTGCTGTTCAGTTGGCATGGCGTCGGCACAAGCGAGCTGCGTTGCGACGTACGCACCCGCAGCGTTGGCAAAACTGAGAATATCGATCGGGTCCCAGCCGAGAAGTAGACCGTGACACAGCGCCCCGCCGAAGGCGTCGCCGGCACCTAGGCCGTTGACGACGTCGATACGCAACGCGGCAACTCTCTCGATACCGTCCTTCGTTGCAAGTAGTACCCCGTCAGGTCCCATCTTCACGATGGCGATTTCCAGGCCGAGTTCTAGGAGACGCTGCGCCTGTTGTTCAGGCGTTCCGGGACCAACGGCGACTTTGCATTCTTCTTGGTTGCCAACTGCCACCGAGACGAGGCTCAGCGCCTTTCGCTGATACTGCCCCGCTGTTTCGGGAGAAGACCAGAAGCTCTCGCGGTAGTCGAGATCGTGAATCGTGTGCTGCTTTTCACCGCGTGCTTCAAGGGCCGCGAGCGTTGCGGTGCGACTCGGTTCATCGGCAAGGGCGGCGCCCGTGGTCCAGAAGATGTCTGCATCGCGGATCGCATTTAGATCTAGGTCGCTTGCCGAAATGTTCATATCCGGTGCCTTTGGCTCTCGGTAGAAGAGCAGGGGAAAATTGTCCGGCGGGTAGATCTCGGGAAAGACAAGTGGCGTGCGATACTGCGTATCGGTGCTGACGTAACGGTCATCAACCCCGAACTCGCCTAACGCGACTCGCACGTACTCGCCAAAGCCGTCATCCCCGACAGCGGTGATGACTGCCGAGTTGTGGCCGTAGCGGGCCGCAGCCACCGCGACATTTGTTGGACTTCCACCAAGAAACTTTCCAAACGACTTCACCTGCGACAGCGGAAGCCCGATTTCTGATGGATAGAGATCGACACTCACGCGACCGATCGTGATGACCTCAAAACCGACCTTGTCGTCAGGTCCGGTCTCATGGTTCACCATTGGCCATCGCACGATGGCGCCGCGCCAGGTTCAGCGCAATGACTTGAGCGCCACTCACAGACCATGTGCCACATCCTCCAAAAACGAAAAGCTCTCCGCTGCTGCAATGATCGGTCCTTCTCCCGGGTCGGGCTCGGTGTCCAACACGATATCTTGTTCGATGACATACCAGCCGTCGTAGCGATCCTTTTCGAGGGTCTCGATGAACGCACGAATATCAACGCTGCCAGAACCGAGCGGTACGAACAGTCCGTCAATCACCGCCTGACGAAACGCCAGGCTTCCCGAACTTACCCGTTTCGCCAGCCCGGGATCGAGGTCTTTGAGGTGGACGTGGGCGACACGCCCGGTTGCAGACTCTGCTATCGCTACCGGGTCGGCCCCTGCGAGGGCAAGATGACCAGTGTCGATACACAGATCGACGCTGGTCTTTGCAAGGACTCGCTCGACATGATCTTGGCGGACGACGGCCATCCCCCAATGTGGGTGCAGGGCGGTTCGCAGACCGTGGCGGGATGCAATTTCAATCGCCTCGCCAAGGTTGGTAAGGAACGTGTCCCATTCGGCATCGTTCAGGTCAATCTGAATGTCGTAGCCAGCGTGGGGGGAGTCCGGCCCGAGCACCATAACCGGCGCTCCGGTGGCTGCGAGTGTTGCCGCAGCACGATTGATGTATGCAAGGTTCTCAGCGCTCAGCTCGGGGACGTACAGCACGGCGGGGATGAAGCCGCCGACCATGGCAAGCCCAATACGATCGAGAAGACTCTGCAGTTCCTCAGTGGTGGACGCGAGGTAGCGATCCGGACCGAGTTCGGTCGCAGAGAGCCCGATCTGTTTCATCTCGGTCAATACTCGTTCGGCGCTCATGAGATGGCCCCATCCGGGAGACCCGTCGACGCCCCAGGTAATCGGCGCGCCCGCGATGCGGCTCAAGAATGTCATGTCACTTCCTCCGTAGTCACGATCCGTCCCTCACGGGCTGACAGCGTGCACGCCTCCGCAATCACGAGCGCTGACCTCGCATCCTGCACTGAGCATTCTGCCTGACCGCCGTCTTTCACCATGGAGATGAACGCGTTCATCTCGCTTTCGTAAGTCCCTCCAAAACGTGGAATCCACTCGGTGTATGGGTCGCTGGGCGGTGGAACACCCGGCTCGACCGAACGCAACGGAGTGCGCGGATCGAGACCGATCGCTATCGAGTCCTTGGTGCCGAACACTTCCATTCGAACGTCGTATCCGACAGGGTCCTGGCGCGATCCACACAGGGCGGCAAGCGTGCCGTCATCGAGCCACAACGTGACCACCGACTGGGCGTAATCACCAAACTTTTTGAACCAGTCGAACCCCTTCGTGGAGCCTGCCGCGTGAACCTGAACGACTTCTCGGCCGGTAATGAATCGGAGGATGTCGAACTCATGGATCAGCTGGTCGCGGAACTCGCCCCCTGAATGTTCGATGTATTGCTCGCTTGGCAGCTCGTAATCGTGGTGTTGTCCGACGATGAGTGTGAGGGTGCCGAGGCTTCCGTCTGCGACAAGATCCCGAGCTGCTCGGTACCCGGGGTCGTACCTGCGGTTGAACCCCATCTGTACCTGAACATTGCTGGCGGCGACCGTGGCAACGGCTCGGTCGGCGTCCGCGAGATTCATGGCGATCGGCTTCTCGCACAGCGCGGGCACACCGTGTGAGACGGCAAGCTCGATCTCTTCGACGTGCATGTCGGCCGGTGTGCAGATGACAACCGCATCCACCGATTCGAGCAGTTCGTTCGTGTCCGTTGCAACAGTGCCGCCGACAGCCGAGGCGACGCGTTCGGACGAGGCAGGGAACACGTCAGTGATGACGATTGCAGACACATCTGGGTGGCGGCTCAGATTATTGGCATGGATGGCCCCAATGCGGCCGGCTCCGATGAGGCCTACTTTCATCTGTATCTCCTGGCAAGGTCTTCTGTGTTGAAGTTGGAACGTTCCAAAAATGCTTCTGTGTTGAAGTTGGAACGTTCCAAAAATGGGACGGTATACTCGCCACCAATTCGATGTCAAAGTTGGGATATGCTGGATAGCGAACCCGTCTTCTTCATCTTGCTGATCGACGGCCCAAGCGGCGAGCGTGCAGATTAGCGCGGAACTGCACTTGCGGAGAACCCCTGTGATCATTTCAAACCACACTTCTACGGAGTAACCATGGAGACTGTTCGACTTACTACGGGCCAAGCGATTGTCCGATGGCTGGTCGCACAACGTACGGAAATTGACGGTGTTGAAGTGCCTGTATTTCCCGGTGTGTTCGGAATCTTCGGTCACGGCAACGTCGTTTCTCTCGCCGAGGCCCTTGCCCAGGTGCAAAACGAGATGCCGACGTGGCGAGGACACAATGAACAGTCCATGGCGCTCGCCGCAGTCGCGTTTGCGAAAGCGAAAAACCGCCGCCAGATCATGATCGCAACCTCATCGGTCGGGCCAGGCTCGACGAACATGGTTACGGCCGCCGCGGTGGCGCACGCCAACCGGCTTCCACTCCTGCTCATCAGCGGTGACACATTTCAGCACCGTATCGTCGACCCTGTCCTCCAGCAGGTCGAACATTTCGACAGTCCTTCGACGACTGTCAGCGACACGTTTCGGGCTGTCACCCGGTTCTGGGACCGCATTACGCGACCCGAACAGATCATCCAAACCCTGCCTCAAGCCCTGGGCGTGATGCTCGACCCAGCTGACTGCGGTCCCGCATACATCGGGCTGCCGCAAGACATTGCTGCTGAAGCTTATGACTACCCGGCGCAGTTCTTCGCAACAACCGTCCACCAGATTCGGCGCCCCGGCCCAGACGTCAGGGAAATCGCCGCAGCTGCGTCCCTTCTCTCAGCCGCCTCGAAACCGCTCATCATTGCAGGTGGCGGGGTGCGCTACTCCGGGGCGGTTGCAGAGTTGACCGCCTTTGCGGTCCGACGTGGGATCCCCGTTGTCGAGACCGTGGCAGGGAGGTCGACCATGGTGTCTGACCATCCGAACTACGCCGGGCCGATCGGTGTGACGGGCAGCACGTCAGCGAATGCGCTCGCTGCTGACGCCGATGTCGTCATGGCTGTCGGGACTCGTCTGCAAGACTTCACAACCGGGTCTTGGTCTGTTTTCAAGAACCCCAAAATGCGCCTCGTGTCGATCAATGTTGGGCGCTTCGACGCAACCAAACATCACGCTGTCACCGTGGTCGGCGACGCTCAAGTCTCGATCACGGCCTTGGATGACCTGCTTGGCGACTACAAGGCCCCCGAACAATGGTTGCAGCGGGCCGGTCAAGAGAGACGTGATTGGTACGCCTATCTCGATGAACTTGTCGCTCGCAACACCGACATTCCGACGTACGCCCAGGTTGTTCGCGCGGTAAACGACATGGCTGACGACACCGACTATCAGGTGTCCGCGGCTGGTGGGCTGCCTGGTGAGATCAACATGGGGTGGATGAGCAAGTCGGTTGGCTGTTTTGACGTTGAATATGGATTCTCATGCATGGGGTACGAAATCGCCGGTGCCTGGGGAGCGAAGATGGCTCTCCCAGGGCGGGAAGTGATCTCGTGGGTTGGTGATGGTTCGTACCTCATGGCGAACTCGGACATCTACTCGACAGTCGCAACCGGGCACAAGGTCATCTTCATTGTGTGCGACAACGGCGGATTTGCTGTCATCAACCGTCTCCAGGTGAACACCGGTGGAGAAGAGTTCAACAATTTGCTGAGGGACACAAAAAGGGTGGGCGAGGCTCGGGTTGATTTCGTCAAACACGCCGAGTCCCTTGGCGCGACTGCTGAAAAAGTTGTCGGCATTGCAGAGTTCCGCGCCGCGTTCGCACGAGCCAAGCAGTCCGAGAAGAGTTACGTGATCGTCATCGATACGGACCCCTACGAGTGGACGGATGGCGGCGCCTGGTGGGAGGTTGGCGTGCCCGAGGTATCTGACAGAGACCAGGTCCGAGTGGCTCGGGCTGAATTGGACGCCGAACGCAAACACCAACGTCCCGGAATCTGGGTCGAGTAAGGGTCCAGCGGCGAATCGGTTGCCTCGGCGAGCTCCAGCTGACGACGTCGCCCAAAATTTTGGAACGTTCCAACTTTGCCCTGTTACAGTGTGCAGCTATGGGGCATCCAACAATTCTCGACGTCGCTGCGGAGGCAGGTGTCTCCAAATCACTGGTCTCGCTGGTCATGAGGGACTCTGACAGAGTCAGCTCAACCAGCCGGGATGCTGTGCTCGACGCCGCCAAGAAACTTGGTTACCGACCCAATGCGGCAGCTCGGACAATGGTCAGAAAACGCTCGCTTGCCATCGGAGTGATGGTATCTGACCTTCACAACCCGTTTTACGCTGAGGTGATCGACGGGATCTACGCCGCGGTCACGGAAGCCGGATACCAGGTCATTCTGACCACCGGTAACCGCGCGCAGGAGAAGGAGACCCTTGCTGTGGCGACCCTTCTGGAGATGCGCGTCGACGGATTGATCCTCACGTCCCCGGTCATGGGAGGAGAGGCTGCAGTCGAGCCATCATTAATCGTGCCGACGGTCATCATCGGTCAAGCGACCAGAGCGAAGGGTTTTGACAGCGTCACTAACGATGACCGCCACGGTTCCGAGATGGTGGTCGACCATCTCGTCGAACTCGGGCACCGTCATATTGCTCACATCGATGGTGGCGCGCACGGTAGTGCGAAATCGCGTAGAACCGGCTACTTCAAAGCAATGCGACGACACGGACTCGAAGACGAGATCCAGGCTGTGAGAGGAAGCTTTACTGAAGAGGGCGGACGTTCCGGGATTCTCCAACTTCTCTCTGGTCCTGTACTTCCGTCCGCCGTTTTCGTTGCAAACGACTTGGCCGCCATCGGTGTGTTGCGCGTGCTCGACGCCGAAGGGTTGTCGGTCCCACGTGATATTTCTGTGGTTGGCTACGACAACACTACGCTTGCAGTCAGCCGTCGCCTAGGGTTGACCACGGTCGACCAGCCGCGGTTTGATATGGGTCGCGTAAGCGCTGAACTCATTTTTCAGCGCCTCGTCGAAGGCCGGGTGACCGCACGCAACGTCGTCCTTGAACCGAAGCTCGTGGTTCGAGAGTCGACCGGTCCGCCATCTTTTCAGAAAAATCAATCGGAGTAAACGCCATGAAAGTTATCAACCACTGGATTGATGGAGAGTTCGTCTCCACTAGGCCTAGCCGAACAACTCCAGTGTTCAACCCGGCCAGCGGGGCGCAAACCGCCGAAGTCGCTATGGCGACTGTCGCCGGCGTCAATGCGGCCGTCGCGTCTGCGAAGAAGGCCTTTGAGACTTGGCGAAACGCACCGCTGACCCGTCGACAGAACATCATGTTTGAGTTTCGTAACCTCGTGGCGGAAAACCGTCAGGAGCTTGCCGAGGCGATGACCGCCGAGCATGGCAAGACCATCGATGACGCTCTCGGGGAGGTTCAACGCGGTCTAGAGGTCATCGAGTTTGCTTGCAACATTGCACACTTGCTCAAGGGTGACTTTTCCGAACAGGTCTCGACCGGTGTCGACACGTTCTCTATCCGGCAGTCGCTCGGCGTGGTGGCCGGTATTACGCCGTTCAATTTCCCGGTCATGGTGCCCATGTGGATGTACCCGATTGCCATTGCGTGCGGAAACACCTTCGTGCTCAAACCGTCTGAGAAGGATCCCACCGTGTCACAGATGGTGGCGGAGTTGTTTAAGCGGGCGGGCCTTCCCGATGGTGTATTCAACGTTGTCCACGGTGACAAAGAGGCCGTCGATGCCTTGCTCACCCATCCCGACATCGCGGCAATCTCGTTTGTCGGCTCGACACCGATTGCGCGCTACATTCACGAAACGGGTACATCTCACGGCAAGCGTGTGCAGGCCTTGGGCGGTGCGAAGAATCACATGATCGTGCTGCCGGACGCAGACATGGATCTTGCAGCCGACGCTGCAGTCTCCGCTGGTTACGGGTCGGCTGGCGAACGCTGCATGGCGATCTCGGTAATAGTCGGGGTCGGTGACGCGATCGATTCGTTGCTCCCAAAAATACAGGAACGGATTGCTGATCTGAAGATCGCACCGGGGGACGCTGAAGGTGCCCAGATGGGACCTCTCGTGACCCAGCAGCACCTCGATAAGGTCAGGTCGTATGTCGACGCTGGAGAATCTGAAGGTGCGACGCTCGTAGTAGATGGGCGTGGGTTACAGGTCGACGGCTGTGAGGCCGGGTACTTCATTGGACCGAACCTTTTTGACCATGTCACGACTGAAATGTCGATCTACACCGACGAGATATTCGGTCCGGTGCTTTCATTAGTGCGCGTCGAACACTACGAAGACGCCATCAAGCTCATCAACGACAACCAGTACGGCAACGGGACCGCGATTTTCACCAACGATGGCGGAGCGGCCCGCAAGTTCCAAAACGAGATTCAGGTCGGCATGGTCGGTATCAACGTACCGATCCCAGTTCCACTCGCGTTCTACAGCTTCGGTGGTTGGAAGGATTCCATTTTCGGGTCAAACGCTATTTACGGCCCTGAGGGAATCCGTTTCTACACGAGGCCCAAGGTAGTGATCACCCGCTGGCCGGATCCGATTCATCGAGGTGTGGACCTGGGCTTCCCGCAGAACCAATAAGGCCTGCAGAACCACTAGGGATCACGGAACCGTCGTGCGAGGAGTGCTCACTCCGAGGGCGGCTCTCTGTGGACGTTGCGGTTTGGTGGGATCACCCATCCGACAAGACCGATAGGCAGAATGAACGGAACAATGATTCCGCCCAATGCCAGGAGGCCCAAGATTAAGCGCCGTTTCTGAAACAGTCTCACGACTCCTACGATCCACACAGCGAGCATGACCGCGAGTAGTAGAGCTGTTAGTACTTGACGGATGGTCGACCTCCGACGGCAACGTTAGGAGTTTCGTGGACGATCCGGCGGTTGCTGATGTGAAGCGGACGCGCTGTGCTTGATGGAACGTTCCAACCCATATACTAAGCAGACGGACATTCAGCCGGCGTAGGGCCAGTCCTCAGGACGGACTCCGTCAGCCAAGACAAGGAAACAGCACCATGCCTGAACGCCAATACAAAAGTCCGCTGCACGAAACCGTCAGCGCTTACGCGACGGATCTCTGGAATGACTCATGTTCGGTGGCAGAACTTGCATACGCGATTGAACACGGAGCCGTCGGCGCGACAAGCAATCCGACAATCGTCGAACAGGTTCTCAAGCTTGAACGCCATCTGTGGGAAGATCGGATCCACGAGCTGATCGCCAAGAACGCCACTTGGTCTGATGAAGATGTCATGTCGAAGGTTTCCGAAGAGATCGCGGTTAAGGGTGCGGAACTTCTACTCCCAGTGTTCGAGCGTGAGAACGGGAAGAAAGGTCGCCTGTCGATCCAGACAAATCCTTCGTACTTTCGCAATTCTGACAAGATGATCGAGCAAGCGATTCGCTACGACGCCCTCGCGCCAAACATGCAGGTCAAGCTGCCTGCTACCAGCCGCGGTATTGCTGCAATTGAAGAGGTGACGTACCGGGGGGTGAACATCAATGCAACGGTGAGCTTCACTGTGGCTCAAGCGGTTGCCGTTGGCGAAGCAGTCGACCGTGGTCTTGCCCGACGTGAGGCGGACGGGCTACCTATCGATGGCATGTCCCCGGTCACGACCATCATGGTCGGCCGCACCGATGACTGGATGCGCGTGGTCGCCGACAGGGACGGCATCACCGTAAATCCACAGTACATCCCGTGGGCTGGTGTAGCGGTGTTTAAGGAGGCTTATCGGATTTACGAGGAACGCGGGTTTCGATCTCGACTGCTCGCAGCTGCCTACCGGCACCACCTGCACTGGTCCGAGTTCATCGGAGGCGACGTCATCCTCACAATCCCCTCGAAATGGCAGAAACTCTTCAACGGTTCAGATGTCGAGGTGAAGGATCGCATGGGCGACCCCGTTGCCCCTGAGATCATCTCCGAGCTGTACGATCGAATTCCGGATTTCGCCAAGGCATACGACGTCGACGGTATGACAATCGAGGAGTTCGATACCTACGGGGCGACGGTACGCACGCTGCGTGGCTTCATTGCCTCGTATCACGAGTTGGTGCGAATAATCCGCGAAGACTTCATGCTCCCGAACCCCGACGTGAGTTAGCAATCGTGGTTGCCGGCGCATCAGAGCGACGCGAGTTCGCCGAGGACATCGCGGTCGAGGCCGGTGAGCTGGCATTGTCGTATCGCGGGCGCGACAACCTCAACGTGCGTTCCAAAGGGGTTCTCGACTGGGTGACCGAGGCGGACCTTGCTGTTGAGCGGCTGATCCGCGACAGGATTCGCGAGACGTTTCCCGGCGACGGCTTCTTTGGTGAAGAGGGGGTTGACGACAGCTCACAGTCGGGCACGAGCAGCCCGACGTGGGTTGTCGATCCGATCGATGGCACGACCTGCTTCGTTGCGGGGTTACCAAGCTGGTGCGTATCGATTGCGTGTTTAGACGGTTCGGGTCGCCCGTTCCTCGGGGTCGTCCGCGATCCGAGCGGTGGCGAAACTTTCTCAGCGCTCGAGGGTGAAGGCATGACCATCAACGGCCGTCTGAGTGCGGTACCCCAGATGGGTATCACCGATGGGCTCGTCGGGGTCGGCCATCCCAGAAACGCTCCGGACGAGCCGACTCTAGATTTCCTCAAGGGGCTTTTTTCGCAAGGAGGACTTTTCTACAACGCTGGTTCGGCCGCTCTCACCATGGCGTACGTTGCGGCTGGCCGCCTCGTAGGGTTCTTCGAGTCTGACCTTCGGGCGTGGGACGCCTTGGCGGGCGAGGTACTCGTTCGAGAGGCCGGTGGCTGGGTTACGAGCTTCATGCGCGACGGCTCCTTGGAGACCAGCAAACCGGTGCTCGCCGCAAACCCAGGTAGCCGCGAGGTGCTGTGGAACCTTGCGAAAAACACGTTCGACGGCGTCGACGGTCCACACGGAGCTCGGCAATGATCAGGATTCTTGCCGTCGCTGACGAGGTCGACGAGGGGCTAACGCGGAGTAGATTGCTGCAGCTTGAGGTAGACCTCATTCTGGCGTGCGGCGATCTACCGTTTGACTATTTGGAGCGGCTGCGATCCGATGCCGAGGTTCCCCTCCTATATGTCCACGGCAACCATGATCGATCGCCGAGGCATCGCAAAGTGTCTGCATATTTGCCAGCCCAATACACGCCAAGAAAACCGCGGGAAGTTGTTGGCTGCACTGATCTTGAGGACAAGTGGCGAGACGAGATGGGCATTCGGGTGGTTGGGCTCGGCGGTTCCGTACGGTATAACGATGGGGCAAATCAGTTCACCCAGACAGAGATGCGCAAACGTGTTCGACAACTCGGTCGGCGGACCCGGCTGCAGCGATTCCGCGACGGCAAAGGCGTCGATATTTTCATTGCTCACTCACCGCCGCTCGATTGCGGAGATCAGCGGGATCCTCCACATCGCGGATTCGCAGCGTTTCACAAACTCATCGAGAGGGTTTCCCCGAAGCTCATGCTTCATGGCCATATCCATCCACATGGGACGCCACGTCCCGACCGATTCCTTGGCCGGACCCGCATCGTAAATGTGGTGCCGTATCGGGTTGTGGAGGTCGAGTAGTGGCCTACTCATCCTCGTTCGCCAAGGCCCACCGTAAAGAGGTGTATCGCAGATTGACCAAGGTCGTGCGCGGTGGCCGATCGATCGCCCTCCCATCGTTCACTGAGATGCAAACCCGTCTGTCGCTTTTTCGACATTCCTATGTCGGGTTGGAGACAATTGAACTGTCAAAGATTGTTGGCACTGTCGACCGATCCAACGATTTTGATCGCGACTTCCTGCCACGTACTGCACAGACGAGGGAGCGTTGGGAGCGGCTCGAGCGTGCTTTTCCGACATTGGGGTTTCCGCCGATTTCGGCGTACCGAGTTAACGATGTGTACTTCGTGATCGATGGCAACCATCGTGTGGCCCTAGCCAAGCAGAAGAAGGCGGAGTTCATCGACGCCGAGATCACTGAAATCCGCACCGATGTCGAGATTGACGAGGATATCGATTTTGAACGCGTTCTCTACCTCGAACAGGCGCGGCACTTCATGCAGCGCAGCGGACTCGCACGATCGCGTCCGATGGCGCGCATCGATTTCACCCATCCCAGAGAATTCGCTGTGCTTCTCGATATTGTGAAGGTCCATGGATACGATCTGATGATGGAAAAAGGCGCGCTGCTAGAACCGTCTGAACTTGCCGCCGATTGGTATGACAGTGTGTACCTTCCCGCGGTCGAATCAATTCGGTGGGAAAGATTGCGAGAACTTGAACCGAAGTTCACGGACGGCGATTTGTTTCTCTGGGTGCTCAAGCGGCGTGGCGAACATGATGCTGGGCATGGCGAACAGTCATTTGAGGACGCCGTACGCGAAGTTGCACACGAGCAGGAGCGTCGAATAAAGGTGAGGGCGCGTAGAGCGTTTGGTGTCCGCTAGTGCTGCAAGATTCGGTTCTCGTACTCCGGGCCTAGGTAGATTCACGCACCAGTAGCTTCGGCTCCCACAGCTGGACTTCTCCTTCCGACGGGGTCCCCTCTGCCACGCAGGAGAGCAGTGCGTTGAAGGCAGCATCCGCCATACCGAAGCTGTCTTGGACGATCGTTGTTAGCGGCGGGTTTGCTGTCGCTCCGAATGGGATGCCGTCGTACCCGACGACCGCGATGTCTTGAGGGATGCGTAACCCGAGGTCGAGGCACGCAATGAGCGCACCCATCGCCATCGTGTCGTTAAACGCCACGATGGCATTGAGGTCGGGGTGACTCTTGAGAAGCCGCATTGCAGCCTCGCGTCCTTCGTTTATCTTCGGATAGTCTGCTTCTACCGGCGGCCGAATAGTGTCCGTCTTGGTCGCAATTGAGCGTTTGAGCGCAACGAAACGCTCATGGATGACATCGGGAAACATTTCATTCATAAGAATACCGATGCGACTCTTTCCCCGACTCACGAGATGGTCGATCACCAAATCCGCGGCTCGCACTTCGTCCATCGCAATCGAGACGACATTGGGGATCCTGCTCGTTCGACCGAACATCACGACAGGGCGTCGGCTGTTTCTAGCGAACAGTTCAATGTCAGCATCGCCAAGAAATGACGGAAAAAACGCGACACCATCGACTCCGAGAGTGAGCAGCGTTTCCAACGTGCCCATCCCGCGATCATCGCTGAAATCGAGTTCGGTGACGACCAGGTAGTAGCCGTGTTCTCTGGCGGCCGCTTGCATGCCGGCACATGTGTCGCCGAAGTGAAGGTCCCGCATGTCGACCGTCGCAAAACCGAATGTCAGCGATGTCTGGGTGACCAGGGCCCGCGCCATGCGGTTTGGTCTGTAGCCAAGCTGTTCGATCGCCTCTTCTATTCGACGGCGGGTTGTTGGCGCGACGCGCGGGTTGTCGGATATCACCCGCGAGACCGTTTGGCGAGAGACGCCGGCGATCCGCGCGACGTCGACAATCGTCGGGCGGTTGGTTTCGTTCGTCTTCGTTCCTATTGCCACGTAAACAATTCCCACTGCATCGAAGGGTGTCATTTACAAAATCAGTTGACACCCAGTGATCGTTTACTCTAGGGTGCCGTGTGAACGTTCACATGCGTTCACAGATTAAGGAGGCGAGCCGCGTGTTGCCAGCTTTGGTGCGCGTCGGCGTCGTTTCGTAATTCAAAAGGTCCCAGATATCCTGGACAAGGAGGTCATATGAGAAGGCAAAGAGTACGGTCACGATCGTTCCTGTTTCTTGTGTCGGCGTTTGCATTGATCGCAGCAGCTTGCGGTAGCAGCACCACTGACACGACTGCGGCGGGTCCGCCAGAGACGGTCATCGTCAACGTCCCTGGCGAGACGGTCACGGTGACCGAGATCGTAGAAGTTGAAGTACCGGCCGAGGGCGAGCTAGTCACGATTGTTGCCCGTTGTAAGGCGAACCCAGGAACCGAAGAGGGTCGTTGTAACAACCTACTTCGCGGTATCGTCGAGGTAAATGCAACGCTTGAAGCTGATGGAGATTCGCGCCGAGTACAGTTGAAAATCATCCAGGACAATGCTGACTGGGGTGACTACAAGACGGAGTTCGAGCTTGCTTCCGCTGCTGGCGAGGCTTCAGACATCATCGTGTCCGGTCATGAAGACATTGGAGCTTGGGCTACGTCTGGCATCATCACAGATGTCACGAACCTGATCCCCAACTACCCAGAGTTTGACGATGTCGTCGAAACGCTGTGGTTGTCTACCGAACTCAACGGCAGCCGCTGGGGTGTTCCGCAGGACGCCGAAGCCCGCCCAATGTATTTCCGCAAGGATCTCTTGGCCGAGCTTGGCTGGTCACAGGACGAAATTGACAGCTTGCCTGATCGTGTCGCAAGTGGTGAGTTCACCATGGAAGACATGTTTGATACCGCCGAAGCAGCCATTGCGGCTGGCGTTGTCGCCAATGGCAATGGCTGGTGGCACAGGCCAGTGAACGGTCCTGACTTCTTGTACTTCTACTACGGAGCCGGCGGAGTCACACAAGAGGCCGGCAACGATGCGTTGATATTCGATAAGGCCGCTGCGCTCAAGGTGTACGAGCTGTTCGAAGATGCAACCCAGACACGCGGCATCATTACGGACACCCGTCTTGATGGTGACTGGACCAACTGGAACACAGGGGTCGCCACTGGCGACGTACTGTTCTGGTTCGGTGGATCGTGGCAGTGGGCGGACTGGGCAGTTAACTACATCGCCGATCGCGGTGGTGAAGAGTATCTGTTCGACAACGTCGGCTTCAGTGCAATTCCTGCGCAGACAAACGGAACCGGGAACCCGATCACACTGACCCACCCATTGGTGTACATGGTGAGTTCTGCTTCCGAGCATCCAGACCTTGCAATGCTTGTCATTGCTAAGGCGACGACGAAGGAACTGAACACCGAGTACGCAGTTACGAGTGGTCACTTGGGCATTCTCAATGCACAGTTGACCTATGAGCCATTCACGAGTGCACGGATGTTGAGTGAGGTGTCGTCGATCCTTCAGTTCACGACATTCCTGCCTAACAGCCCGTTCTTCAGCGCTTGGTCCGAGGCGTACTACCTCGGTATCCAGGCCGTCTCTTCGGGCGACGTCGACGCTGCTGGAGCACTTGAAGTGGTCATTTCCCAGCTCGAAAACGAACTGGGTGAAGGCGTAGACATCAGGTCGTAGTCATCAGGTAATCCGACTATCGACAAGCCAGTCCGGGGGTGGGAAGCGAGACTTCCCACCCCCGCACTCGGCGATCCTCCCCGCAGATCGATGCGGGCACCCCAAAGGAAGAGAGGGAAGTGGCCGATCTATGACCGATTTAGCTGTCGACAACAGACCCGAACCGCAGAGCGTCCTACCCGATCATCGGAGTAAGGGCACACAACTTCGGGCGACTTTGACTGCCTATGGGTTTATGAGCCCGGCGATCGTCTTGGTAATCACGTTCTTCCTGATACCGGGCGTCCTCCTGATCCTTCTCAGCACTACGAGTCTCTCGTCTGCGAACTTCACTTCAGCCTGGGAGTACATCGGTCTCGACAACTTCTCGCGACTTTTCAGTGACGCGTTCTTCCCCAAAATCCTCCGCAACACCTTTTTCTATACATTTACAACGCTGGTGGTGTTCAATCTCGGACTTGCACTTGTACTCGCTCTTGTTACGACGAACATTGCACGCAAGGCAGGGTTCTTCTTTCGCCTAGTGTGGTTGCTTCCTCGCATCACGCCATCCGTCATTTACATCATGATGTGGAAACGTCTCGGCGCCGCAGCACCATTCGGAATTATCAACCAGATCGTTCCCGAGCAACTCGGAGCGTCGGGTGGGAACCTGATCATCGGTGGCAGCCCGTGGCTGTTCGTGATTCTCGCCAACGGCTTCGTCGGCGCCTCATTCGGCATGATCATATTTACATCGGCGATCGAATCGATTCCCAAGGACTTAATCACCGCTGCCAAGGTTGACGGTGCGGGCACTTGGCGCCTCATCAGGGACATAAAACTTCCGATGATCAAATGGCCGCTTCTTTTCATCGCCACCTATCAGACGCTTTCCCTACTCACATCGTTTGAGTACATCTTGCTGCTCACTGAGGGAGGACCTGGGCTATTTGGTACTGAGGTCTGGGCCCTGACCGCCTACAAACGAGCATTCTCGACGTACTTTGGAAACAGTCAATGGGGGTACGGGGCAGCGTGGGCTGCAGTGATCGTCACGGTCGGCCTCATCCTCTCCATTGGGTATGTGAAGCTATTCAAATTCAACGAACTCATTGCAGAGCCAAAGATTGAGAACCTCTGATTATGACTACTACTGAATTCGAAATTATCGATGACGTCGAGCCCAGCACGATTCGGAGACTGACACGGCGTGTGTTTAGCGGCCGAGGGTTCGCCTACCTGTTCTTGACGTTGTCTATCGCACCGATCCTTCTCGGCTACTCGTGGTTGGTCATTGCCAGCTTTTCGACACGCACACGCGGGTTGATTCCGGTCAATGCCAGTGACGGTTTTGGCGGCTTGACGCTGAGTAACTGGTCGTTCTTGAGCGATATCGTCGTGTGGAAAGCAATGTGGAACTCGCTGCTGATCGCAGTAGCGATGGTTATTGGAGTCGGCGTCGTGTCGACATCGGCTGGTTATGCGCTTGCTCGTATGAAGTTCCTCGGTCGCAAGGGATTCTTGTCCATGACGCTGATCTTGCACGCGTTCAAAGCAGAGATGCTGCTCATTGCGATCTTCTTTGTTCTACTGACGCTTGGGGATTTTCCGATAATTGGAAACTTCATCGGTTTCAACACGGTCGGCGGAGTAGCGCTCGTCATGATTGCGCTCGAACTCCCGCTCGGTATTTGGTTGATGAAGGGTTTCTTTGACAACCTCGCTTGGGACATGGAACGTGCCGCCATGATCGACGGGGCCTCGCGCTTTCGGGTGTGGTGGCAAATCATGCTGCCGCAGATCCGGCCAGGCATTGCAGCGCTCAGCTTGTTCACGTTCATTGCTGGGTGGAACGCCTATCTGGTCCCATTCACTTTCACGCTCGGCACCAGGGTGGCCAACATGCCCGTGTTTCTCAACCAACTCCTGAGCGACACAGCCCCGGTGAACTGGAACGCGGTCGCTGCGGTTGGCATGTTCCAGCTCATACCGCTTTTGGTCTTCTTTATCTTCACACAGGAGTTGTTGTTGAACATCTATGCCGGTGGTGCGAAAGGTGGTAACTAATGCAAGTTGTACTTGACAAGCTGACCAAGAAGTGGGACGACGTCGTCGCCGCTGATCAGATTTCTCTCGACATCCAAGATGGCGAGCTTGTCGCGTTCCTCGGCCCATCGGGTTGCGGCAAGACGACGATGCTTCTCATGGTGGCCGGGATCTACAAACCGACTGAAGGCAGGATCATATTCGACGGCAAGGTGATGAACCAAGTCCCGCCCAAGGATCGTGGCATCGGCATGGTGTTCCAGAGTTATGCCTTGTATCCACACATGTCCGTGTACAACAACATCAGTTACCCGCTGCGGTTGCAAAAGGTTGCCAAGCGTGAAGTCAAAGAGCGTGTACAACGGGTTGCGGACATGATGGGCATCGGCAACCTTCTTGATCGTAAGCCCGGGCAGCTTTCAGGTGGACAGCAGCAGCGAGTAGCTCTTGGCCGGGCATTGGTGAAAGAACCTCAGCTCTTGCTCTTCGACGAGCCTCTCTCGAACCTCGATGCTCGCCTCCGTCTCACGATGCGCGGCGAGATCAAGCGGCTCCAATCTGACATGGGAATCACCGCAATTTATGTTACGCACGACCAAGTCGAGGCAATGACTATGGCCGATAGAATCGCGGTCATGGCAAATGGCGCACTCCAGGCGTTTGACACGCCTGAGGACCTGTACGATCGTCCGAAGACACTCTTCGTTGCCGGGTTCGTCGGCAACCCGCCGATGAACTTTCTCGAAGTGGAAGTTATGGAGGTCGACGGCCAGTTTCATGCGCGGAGCGACTCACTTGACATCGTTATCCCAGCGGACCGAGGCAAGCCGGCGGCGGCGCACAAGGGCAAAGTGTCGATGGGCGTTCGACCTGAGGATGTCTCGGCTGTCGGCGCTTCGGACGGTGGTTCTACCGAGGGCGCACGCGGCAAGGTACTCATCGTAGAACCACTTGGGCGGGAAGATCTTGTGGTGGTCGACATCGATGGCGAGGAAGTTCGGCTGCTCGTGGACAAGTCCGAGCAGGCGACGCTAGGGCACAACATGGGGCTGGTGTTCAACGGAGACAAAGTGCAGTTCTTCGATCCAGAGACTGAGATGTCTCTCCTGTGGTCGTAGCTGGTACGTTCTGTCGTTGTCGGCGTCCGTAGCGATCCGCGGATCGGGGTTCCCCGTGCAATACAAGACACCACCGTGGACGCAAGTGATTGCTCACCGCGGCAATTCCGGACCGTTGCCGGAAAACACGTTGCGCGCGATCGAAAGCGCGGTTGATCTCGGCGTCGACATGATCGAGGTCGATGTCCGAATGACCAAGGACGACGTCGCGGTTCTTCTGCACGACGCTCGCGTCGACGATACAACCTCTGGTTCAGGCTTCGTGGCGGAGTTGACCCTGGCCGAGTTGAGAACGTTGGATGCCGGTAGCTGGCGAGGCGATGAGTTCGCAGACGAGTTAATTCCGACTCTCGACGAGGTGCTCGCCCTCGCCCGTGGTCGTGTCGCTCTAAATCTCGACGTCAAGGTTCCGGAGGCGGCGCGGCCGACCGTTGCTGCTGTGACCCGGTCGGCCATGACCGACCAGGTCGTCATCAGCGGCTGCGCTGCGGATTGTGTAGAGGACATCAGTGAAATGACACGCGACATTGCTGTTCTGTTCAACCTGGACGAAATGCTCGAAGGGGCTGAGACCGACGAGATCCGAACGGTCGCACGGAGCAGTGTCGACATCGCTGCAAGGTTGGGTGCCGTGGCGATCAACGTGCCTCATTCGTTGGTTGATGCTGCGCTGGTTGAGCGCGCACACTCTGCCGACATCGGTGTCTGGACTTTCACCGTCGACGATTCGTCCCGGTTCGTTGAGGTGATGGAGATGGGGGTGACGTCGCTCACGACCAACTGGCCCGAACGAATGTTACCCTTGGTGCCGGCACGGACTCGATGACCTTGAGTAGCAGGCTGCAATGAGTTGGATGCAATCTCTAAGCGATGCGTACCGCGATGCACGCGACCGCTACCCAGACGAGAAGCTCCTCCTGGTGCTCGATATTGACGGGACCATTAGCGACATGCGAGCGGCCGTGCTTTCGGTCTTGCAATCGTACGACCGCGTACACGGCAGCGACCACTTCACTCTTCTGCAAGAGACCGACATCGATGTACACGAAAACCACGTTCCTCGACTACTCAAGAGATTGGGAATCGCAGATCCGGATCTTGAGTCCGTGATGGACTGGTACTTACAGCAGCGGTGGTTGGACGACACGGTTGTCGACACACACCGTCCATTTCCGGGTGTCATGCCGATGATCCGGTGGTTCCAGATGCAGCCCAACACGAAGATCGGTCTGCTGACCGGTAGACCCGAGGTTTTGCGCGGTGCGACTCTTCGTTCGTTGAACAATATGGGTGACCGCCATGCCGTGGTCTTCGACGATGACCTGCTGCTCATGAACCCGGGGGAGTGGGGCGAGAACATCGCCGAATCCAAGGCTGCGGGGATCGGGCGTTTCCGCGAGATGGGGTACCGAGTGTTTGCGGTTATCGATAACGAGCCGGACATCCTTGTATCGCTTGCCAACGACTTTGACGGAGAGCATATTCGCCTGCTTCACGCTGATACGATTTTCGAGTCGGACAAGTCAGCGTTGCCGGACACGGTCGTCTCCGGTCGTGGCTATCAGCTGGAGGAGCTCGTTCCCGGAATTGACCGGCTCTCGGAAGCGGTGCAGCTCGTTTGGCACGGAGTCAACGACCCGGCGAATCTGGAAATGTTCTTAACCTCCGGGGTTGATTGGGCTGAGATAGACATTCAAGAGGATCCGTCGGGCAAGCTCATGTTGCGTCATGATGCATTTGCGACAACGCCCCTGGTTGAGAACGAAGCACGACTCATGTACCTCGACACGATGGAAGAGTTGGCGGCGCGCGGCGCAAGCATCAAGCTCGATATCAAAGGCGGCGTGGACATCCTTGATCGTGTTTTGAAGTCCGTGCAGTCGCTGCAGATTCCTGACGATCGCCTCTGGTTCAACGGTGACATCGAGGGGATATGCGAGGAGGGGTTCCGCACCATCCGCGATCTTCACCCTGGATCCATCATTCAGTGTCCCATTGGATGGTTGCGACCCTTGCTAGGTGCGGCGCCTAGCGAAGCGCATCGAATTCTCGACACTCTCGCCGACTGGGGTATGAACCGCTATTCCGTGGACTGGTCGGCAGGCATGGCGCGCACAACATTCAAACAATTGACCGGATGGGGTTTCGAAGTCAACTTTTATGGGGTGTTCGACTTGGAGAGCTTTCTTGAGGCGGCGGTGCTGTCGCCGTCGTCGGTAACCGTCGACTTCAACTTTCCGACGTGGGGTTACTACGGTCGTGGTTCTGGCCAAGGTGGCAAGTGGTTCACGTACCCGGACGCATCTGACTGACCGGGGTTACTTCCCCGCGTCGTCTCGTTGTACTGTTTGCGTCCCCCGGTTTTCTCGTGAGTCTTGCGAGGCCCCGCATGAGGGGGTAGGTGAACAGAGCGGGGGCAATCAACCAGACTGGGCGGGTGAGCCACCATTCGGTTGTCGGTTCGTTTGGTGGCACGTAGTTGAACAGCAAGAACCCGGCTGCCAAGGCGAGTGCCATTCCCGTGGTGTGGAGGAGGTACAGCGGTAGGGAATTTTCGTTGACCCAACTGAACAGCCTCTTCCAGCTAGCGCTTGTGTCGAGTTTGTTCATCACCCACGGCCTTACGATGAGCACCAGGCCGACCTGAAGAAGCGTGAGCGCGACAATTGCAAGCGTCGGTGGGCCCATGTTTGAGAACCGCTCTCCGGGGACACCCACAACCGATCGCGGATAAAAGCCCATGTTCGTCAGTGCGATTAGTGAGAACAGCCCTCCCCAGAAGAACATCCACCCCGTCCGGGCTGGCGCTGCAATGAGTCTGTCGTAGAAGAACCCGAGCTGGTGGGCTAGTCCCCAGATCACCAAAAAGTTCAGCCACGCCGCCCACCCCTGCAGGTGGCTAAACCGCAGGACATCGAGAATTGCCGCAATTCCGACCAGCCAGACAATCACCAGCTCTCCCCAACGCCAATGGGCCCTGATCGCAAGCGGCGCAATGAGTACGAGGACGAGGTAGACCACGATGAACCACAGCGGGGAGAGCGCAAGTATGACGGCGTCCCACGTCCAGCCGGCGCCGATCGTGGCCTGGAGGATGAAACCGATGCCGATCCACACCGCTACGAGCGTTAGTGCCGGTACAAGCAGTCGCTTGGTTCGCCGACGAAGGAAGCGTCGCGAAGTGCCTTTTACGTAGTCGTCGAACGCTAAGCGGTGCGCAAAACCACCCACAAAGAAGAACACCGGCATCACCTGGAACAGCCACGTGATCGCCCACATGCCCTTGGTGAATCCGATCGGGTTGCTGGGAGAGACGGTGTCGGCGCTGACGGTGAGGATCGTGAACACCCAGTGCCACAGGACAACTATCACCAGCGAGAACGCTCGCAAGAAGTCAACATACTTGTCCCGTGCAGGCTTCGTCTTGACTGTTCGTTGGTCGCTCATCGCGTGAGATGGTAGCGGCATCGTCGCCCAGATCGGCTCATCTCCGCGGTGGAATCGTCCTCAGCCGGTAGCTCCTCTCCAGTTTCTAATCCTACGATCCGCTGGCACGAGGGGACGTCACACGTTGCCGCCGCCGGTCTGCACGTTCCAGAGGCGCTGGTACACACCGCCTTCGATTGCGATGAGGTCGTCGTGCCTTCCGGTTTCTTTGATAGCCCCGTTTTCGAGGACGAAAATATGGTCGGCGTTGCGAACGGTGGAGAGCCGGTGGGCAATGATGACCGTGGTGCGGTCCACCGTGATCTTTTCAAGCGAGCGCTGGATGGCCGCCTCGGTTTCGTTGTCAACGCTCGACGTTGCTTCATCCAAGACAAGTATCGGAGGGTTTTTCAATATCGCGCGGGCAATGCTGACACGTTGGCGTTGACCACCCGACAGCTTGATACCTCGCTCACCAACCAGGGTGTCGTACCCATCGGGGAGTGACATGATGAAGTCGTGGGCTTCAGCGATCGTCGACGCTTCGATGATTTCGGCATCGGTTGCGTCGAAGGAGCCGTATCCGACATTGTCGCGAACAGTGCCGTCGAAAAGGTACACGTCCTGGGACACGAGTCCTATTGATCTGCGGAGATCTTCAAGCGGCATGTCGCGTACGTCGATCCCGTCGATCGTCACCGCACCCTCGGTGGCGTCGTAGAAACGCAGCAGGAGCTTGACCACGGTCGACTTCCCGGCGCCGGTCGATCCCACGATTGCTATGGTTTCGCCGGGTGCTACCTTGAACGAGAGGTCTTTTAGCACTGGTATGCCGTTTGCGTAATGAAAGCCGACCATGTCGAACTCGAGGGCGCCCCGTGCGCGGGTCATGCGCTGCTTGGTGCCGTCGGTGATCTGTGACGGCCGGTCGAGCACGTCCATGACTCGCGTCGTCGACGCCATTGCACGCTGGTACAGGTCGAAGGTTTCGCCAAGCTTTGTCAATGGCCACAGCAGACGCTGGGTCATGAAGATCAACATCGAGTAGAGACCTTCGCTGAGACGTCCATCAAGCGTGAGCCTTCCGCCATAGACGAGGATGGCGACGAACCCGAGGACGATCACCATACGAATAAGTGGTGCAAACGCCGAGCTGAGCTTGATAGCGGACTTGTTGCGTATCCGATACTCGTTGGAGGACGCCCGGATTCGAGCGACCTCGTGACTTTCAGCCGTGTATGACTTGATCGTTGCAACACCGCCGAGGTTGTTGGCAAGGTCGGTGTTCAGCACGCCAACCTGTTCGCGCACGAGGGCGTAACGCGGCTCTAGCTTCTTTTGGAACCGCATCGAGCCGTACACGATGAACGGCATCGGCACCACGGCCATCCATCCGACCGACGGGGCAGTGAAGAGGAAGAGGGAACCAATGAGAACAACCGTTGTGGCGATCTCGATCAGGCTGTCGGCCCCCACGTCGAGAAACCGTTCGAGCTGGTTGACGTCATCGTTGAGTATTGACATCAAACTGCCGGTCGACGCGTCCTCGAAATAGCCAAGTTCGAGCCCCTGCACATGGGCGTAAGCCTCCACCCGTAGATCGTGCTGCACCTGTTGGGCGAGGTTGCGCCATGTGACATCGCTGAGATAGTCGAACATCGATTCGGCCATCCAAATAGCCACCGTGACGGCGGCAAGCGCGTAGAGTTGGTTGGTAACGTTCTCGACGCCGAGCGTTGCAATGAAGGAATCTTCTCGACGCACCACGATGTCAACCGCTGTGCCGATCAGCGCTGGTGGCGCAAGGTCGAAGATCTTGTTCAGGATCGAGTAGGTAACAGCCTTGACGACGTGACCGCGATGATTGCGCGTGTGTGCCAGCAACCGTCTGAGTGGTCCGTGTTGTTTCGCCATGGTCTTCCTATGTGCAGTTTCAATGCACGGGAGTCTATCGGCCAACCACATGACGATTGGCCGCCGCGGGTATCGTGGGTGAATGAGCGGAACACCAATCGACAACGACAAACTGAGCGAGTACGCCAAGCATGTCTTTGGGATGCTGAGCGGTGCGACGACCGCAGCGATGATCTACCTGGGAGACCGTCTGGGTCTGTTTGGTGCTATCGCCGCTGATGGCCCGGTGTCTTCAACTTCCCTTGCCGAAGCGACCGGCTTTGATGAGCGCTGGATCCGCGAGTGGCTCTATCAGCAGGGCGCGGCCGGCGTCCTCGAAGTGACCGACGATGAATCGTTTTCGATATCTCCCGAGGCGGTTGCGGTCCTCGTCGATGAGGAGCACCCCGCGTTTGGGATGGGGAGTTTCGCCGGTCTGCCGCACATGATCGCAAGTGTCGAGAAGTTGTCCGAAACGTTTGTTACCGGCTTGGGTTACCTGTACGACGACCTCGGGCCTGAAATGGCGGTAGCTCTCGAACGTGCCAATCTCCCGTGGTTCAAGAGCTTTCTTGTGCCTTCCATCATCCCGAAACTGGGTCTTGTTGACGCACTCACCCACGGTGTCAAAGTCGCCGACATCGGCTGCGGATCTGGGTCGATCTTGCTTCTTCTCGCAGCAGCATTTCCAAATTCGGAGTTCCATGGATACGACATCTCGATACATGCGCTGGCGCGCGCCGAGGAGAATGTCGCGGCTGCCGGTGTGTCCAACACGATGTTCCACAACGCTGTGGCGGATCCGTTGCCGCCGTCGGGCGACTTTGCGCTCGTGCTGACGACGGACGTTCTGCACGACATGACAAACCCGCGCGGCACCGCGTTTTCCATCCGGGCGGCTCTCGCCGATGACGGCGTGTGGCTCATTTCGGATATCAAAGCGAAGGACACGTTTGCGGAGAACGTCGAGAAGAACCCGATGGCGGCGTTGATGTATGGGTTCTCGATGCTTTCTTGCCTTGGATCGGCAACCAGCGAGCCGAACGGTGAGGCTCTCGGCACGCTTGGGTTCACGAAATCGGTGGCCGCCGAGATTGCACGCAATGCGGGCTTTGGCGGCTTCGAGGAAGTCGATTTTCGCCACCCGGTGAACGCGTTCTACGTCGTCACGCCATAATGGGGGCAATTCAGTCTGGCGTGACGGTAACTGTGAGAGCGGCCTGGGCCGTGCGCAGCGTTTTCTCGACGGTGTCGGCGTCAGGACCGCGCGCGAAAAGGAACCCGAGGTAACGATCCCCTTCGGGCAGGGGCACGACGGTTTTCCCGTTTGCGATGGTCTGGGAAAACTCGGTTATTCCTTTGACTGCCAACGCGTCGTCGGTACCCTCGATCGACTCGAGCGTGCCGGCGATGGGTATGGGGATCATCAGGACACCGGTCGCCGGAACGGAGGAATCGAGACCGGCACCTGGCATGCCCAGGGCGGCACGAATGATCACTGATTCGAGCGATTCGCCAAGAAGACCAAACGACAATGCTCGTCCACAGAGACCGCCGATCGAACGGGCAGCGATCTCGATGAGCACGACACCGCCTGGGCCGCACCGCAGTTCGGCGTGGATGGGACCCGAAACGAGGCCCAACGCTCGCGTTGCCGCCGCGGTCACAGACTTGATCTCCGCTTGGAGATTCGTCCCGTGGCGAGAGGGTGTGACAAACATCGTCTCCTCAAAGTACGGTCCATCGAGCGGGTCGGGCTTGTCGAGGATGGCGAGCACTGTGAGATGACCGTTCGTGAGCATGCCTTCGACCGCGACCTCAGGGCCGAGTACAAACCGTTCCACGAGCAGAGTCGCGTCGTGTGCACCGCCCGCGCCGGCAACGATGGCACGAACACGCCGTTCGGATCGTTCGGCATCGACGTCGTTGTCGATACGGATCACGCCACGGCTCGCTGACAGGTCACGGGGTTTCACCACACACGGATATCCGAGCGCTCCTGCGATCGCGGGCACTTCGCCCGGGTGCGCAATCTTGTAGTCGGGTTGCGGCACCTTGGCGTTGCTTAGCAATCCCCGCATACGAATCTTGTCCCTAGTTGACGTCACCGCCCCGATCGGGCTTGTCGGGATTCCCAGTTCGATTGCTGCCATCGCCGCCGTAATGACACCATCGTCGTCTGCTGCGATTACCGCGTCGGGTCTAGGGCGCAGTCGCGCGATGCGTGCTGCGGACCACTCGGGTCGCGTGCAGTCGATCGTCAGTGACCGCGATACCCCTAGCCCGCTCATGGGGAGATCACTGTCGGAGGCGACGACGAGATCGACCCGAAGATTGCGTGCAGCCGCGATAAAGTCGGTTGTCCGGTAGCTCTCTGCGGGGACGACGAGAACTGCAACCAGCTTTTTTGAACCTCGAGGTGGTGCCTCTGGGTCGATACCGGCGGATTCGTGATCATTTGGTGATATTCTTGCGGTCATGACCACAGATTCTCGCATCCTCACGATCACCGACAAAGCGCTCGCAAAGCTGCTGGAGATCCGGTCCGCAGAAATTGATGCGGATAACCTTGCTCTCGTCCTTGCGATCGGGGGAGTGAAGGACACCGAGTTTACCTACGCAATGCACATGACGCGGGTTGATCAGCTCGACCCCGACGATGTTGTCGAGCAGCATGGAGACCTCCCCGTCGCGATGCCGCAAGCGAGTGTTGGCAACCTGACCGGTGCGACGATCGACATGGCGAGAGATCTTCTGAACCCTGGCCTCCGGATCGACAACCCCAATTCGCCGTCACCGCAGATACTGGGTGGCGACAACCCGCCGGATCTCTCTGGTCCCGTTGCCGAACAGGTAGATCACGTGCTCAACCAACAGATCAATCCGTCGATTGCTTCGCACGGCGGTTTTGTCGAGCTGGTGGCTGTCGAGGAGGGAATTGCTTATGTGCGTCTCGGCGGTGGATGCCAAGGATGCGGCATGGCAAGTGTCACACTGTCACAAGGAATCGAGACTACCATCGTGGCACAGGTTCCTGACGTGAACCAGGTCATCGACGTCACTGATCACAACGCTGGTGAAAACCCCTACTACGAACAATCGAAGAAGTAGCACCGCTTCGGAGGGTCCGATATTTCTCGACGTACCGTGGCTCACCCCGGACACTGTACGGCGTTGCAGAACGGGTCCGATAGCAGCGAACGCCGACCGATTTTCGAGAAGCTGAGGTCAACCTGTCATGAGGTTCCGTGACCGAGAACACGCCGGAGATGTACTCGCAAACCTTGTCAGCGAGACACTGAGCGACGTGACAGACGGCATTGTGTTGGGACTTCCAAGGGGCGGGGTGCCTGTGGCGGCCAGAGTTGCGACTTTCATGGGCCTCTCACTCGACGTGTTCCTAGTGCGGAAACTTGGCCTACCCGGTCATGAGGAACTCGCCATGGGAGCAATCGCGACTGGCGGCATTCGGGTTCTCAACAATGATGTACTCACTCATTACGGAGTTGCTGAAACGACCGTCGAAGAGGTCGCCGCGAGCGAACTCGTCGAGATTCAACGGCGTGAACGTCTGTACCGCGGCGACCGGCCGGCTCTCGACCTCGGCGGTCGGGACGTGATCCTGGTCGACGATGGGATAGCGACCGGCGCTTCGATTCGTGCGGCGATCGAGGCCGTCGCCGCGACCGACGCAATGTCCGTCGTCGTCGCGGTCCCGGTGGCCCCCGTGTCATGGCGGTCAGAGATGCCCTCCGCCGTCGACGAATTGATCGTTGTGCAGACTCCTGAGCCGTTCTCTGCCGTCGGTTGGTGGTATCGCGATTTCACCCAGACAACCGACGGCGAGGTTCAAGAACTACTTGCTCGCTGACACCGGTAATTCAGTGAAATGACACGGCCGCGGACGGCCTAGAAAACTTCGCCGGCCCAGTCGAGTAAGAGACTTCCGATCAGCCAGATCGATATTAGCGACCCCACCGCAATCACGAATAGTCCGGCAAGCTTGGCCGAGCCGCCGATGGCGGCCAGCATCTCGCGAGGGTTGTCGGTGTCGTCGTCCATGGCCCGAGTGTACAGATCGCCTCGATGACGGGTTCTCGTCAGTGCAGCCAGGTACCGTTTCGCATGATGGTTCGGCCGTTGATTTCCGCAACGTCTCGCCATGCGTGAACCTTGGTCGGCTTGAGGGTGACGAACACCATGTCGGTCGTTTCGCGATTCGGGTTCCAGCCAGTGCGGGCCGAAAACTGTTCTACGAGCTGCGCGTCCGACTTCTGCACGTCAACCACGCTGACGAGTTCGGCGGTGACGAGGACGACATCGTTACTGTCACCAATGGAGAGCTTCGCATTGGGCGATGAGACCAGATTCTTTACCGTCGCGGACGCGGGGTCCGTACAGATGATGATGTGTTCACCATCCCAGTGGAGCGAGAAGGGGACCATGTGCGGATTCGCCTCGTGGTTAGCCGTTGCCACCCACACGTTGGCTTGTGACAAGAGTGCTTCTAGCGATTCCTTTACTCGTTGGGCCGTTGAGCGTGTCATGTGGGTCCCTCCCGGGTTCGATTGGCTCTCAATTTTATGTCGGCCAGCAGTCGCTGCCAATGGTGGTCGGCGTTCTGTAACAGCTTGAGCCGCCTGAGGTGAACGAGTCCAAGTGTCGGGATTGTCTCGCGAGCATCCAGCGTGTCCTTCGCCCGTAGGTTCTTGCTCTTGAACAGGAGGGCCAGCTCTGGAGTCAGATAAGGAACGCCGTTGGGGGCCGAGATAACAGCCTCGTTCCAGGGAAGGCGGATCTTGCGGTCCCGACGATAGATCCACTCGGTTGCATCGCCGTCTCCTACTGGAACATCGAATCGCCATGGACCGTCTGTTGTTTCCCGACACCACAGATTGTTCTGGTGTTTCGCCGGGTCAAGGAGCTGTCCGTCCCACGGGGTGAGAACTCCGTCGGCTGCAACGTAAATGTCCCACTCCGCTAGGAAGCTTCTGAGTGGCCCGGTGTCAGATCCACAGATACTGATGTCAATGTCGGCGTGTGTGCGCCAGCTCCGTGCGGTGTGGAGTTCGAGCGCATAGCCGCCCGCCATCCACCACCGAAACGGTGCGTCCCTGAAGAGGTCGGCGACCTCATCGACCGTCAAGGGTTCCCATCGATCTATGTCGGCCGTTGTCATGACACGATCCTATTGGAAAGTGGTCGATCGTTCGACGGGCCGCTCGAGACTATGCGTTCAGGTTTCGCGGAGGAGCGGGGCGACTTCGGTTCCGAGGAGTTCAATCGAGTGTTTGACTTGCTCATGTGGCATCGTGCCGACGCTGACGTGCAGCATGAACCGTGAGATGCCAAGGATGTCTCGCCACCGCAGGATCTTGGCTGCCACCTCCTCTGGGTTGCCCAACACGAGCGACCCTTCCGGGCTGCGCATTGCGTCGAACTGCGGTCGTGTCATCGGACCCCACCCACGTTCCCTTCCGATGCGGGTCATTGCTGCCGCATAAGACGGGTAGAACTCCTCCGCAGCCGTATCGGATGAGTCCGCAATGTGGCCATGGGCGTGGACCGCCAGCGGCACCGCCTCGGGGTCATAGCCAGATTCCGTGAGCGTGCGGCGAAATAACGCGCCAAGGGCTCCAAATCGCGCCGGGTCACCACCGATGATTGCGAGTACCACCGGAAGGCCTCGCCTGGCAGCGCGGACAATTGATTGTGGCGTGCCGCCGACACCGACCCAGACCGGGAGGGGGTGCTGTTTTGGACGTGGGTAGATGCCCTGATTGTCGAGTGGCGATCGGAAGCTACCGGACCAGGTGACCCGTTCTTGGTCTCTGATCGCCAGGAGCAGGTCGAGCTTCTCTGCGAAAAGTTCTTGGTAGTCGTCGAGGGAGTATCCGAACAGCGGGAACGACTCAATGAATGAGCCACGACCGACCATGAGTTCAGCTCGACCGTTCGAGATCAGATCGAGAGTGGCAAAACGCTGAAACACCCGCACCGGGTCGTCCGATGACAGCACCGAGACCGCCGGGCTGAGCCGGATGCGTTCCGTCTTGCCGGCGATCGCGGCGAGCACCACCGAGGGAGCGGACACGGCAAAGTCAGGCCGATGGTGTTCGCCGATCGCATAGACGTCCAGACCGACCCGCTCCGCAAGCACGGCCTCCTCGATGACCTGACCCAGACGCTCCTCAGCATCCGGAGTCTCCTCACCCGAGCCCGGTATCAATTCTGCAAACGTCGTGAGTCCGAGTTCCATGTGGTCTCCTGGGCCTTGCGATGCCGGGTCCTACTCGTCGTCAAAAGCGCCCTCCAGGATTCTGGCGCTGATTGAGCCCGAATATGGGATCAATCAGCGCCAGAATCCTGTTTGTTGCGGAGAGAGAGGGATTTGAACCCTCGAGGAGGTTTAACACCCCCTACTCGCTTAGCAGGCGAGCGCCTTCGTCCACTCGGCCACCTCTCCGTGTTTCATTCGAACAGGTCCGAACGTGAGTCCAGGATATCAGACCCAGACACGGTGGGACGTACCGGATCCGTCCGCCAGGCGTCGGTGTGTAGTCTGTGGCCATGCCAATCCGTACAGCCGACGATTACATCGAGAGCCTGCGGAACCGCGACCTCAAGGTCTACCTGTTTGGCGAATTGATCGAGGAGCCGGTCGACCATCCTTTGATCCGCCCCTCGGTCGAAGCGGTTGCCGAGACGTACCGGCTCGCCGAGCAAGAGCCTGACGTCGGCAGCGCCCAGTCAAGCCTCACCGGCCAGCGGGTGAATCGGTTCTTGCACATCACCGAGAGCGTTGAGGACGTTGTCCAGCAAAACAGGATGCAGCGCAACCTCGGACAACGTACCGGAACTTGTTTCCAGCGGTGCGTCGGCCAGGACGCCCTCAACTCGCTCTGGACCGTGACTTTCAACATCGACAAACGCGACGGTACGAAGTATCACGAGCGCTTCAGGGGCTTCGTCAAGCATATGCAAGATGAGAACTTCGTTGTGGGCGGTGCCATGACCGATCCCAAGGGGGACCGCAGCAAAGGCCCCGCTGACCAGAGTGACCCTGACCTCTATCTTCGAGTTGTCGAGCGCCGCCCGGACGGCGTCGTATTGCGCGGGGCCAAGATGCATCAGACGGGTTGCATCAACTCGCACTGGCTGATTGCCATGCCGACTATGCGGCTGCGCCACGAGGACTCCAACTACGCCATCGTGGCAGCGATGCCAGTCGACACCGAGGGCTTGTCATACATCTACGGACGGCAGAGCTGCGACACGCGGGCTCTCGAAGGCGGCGACATCGACGCTGGCAACGCCAAGTTCAGCGGTCAGGAAGCGATCATCATTTTCGATGATGTATTTGTACCGACATCGCACGTCTTTATGGACGGCGAGTACGACTTTGCAGCCGAGCTTGTCGATCGGTTTACGGCGTATCACCGACGCAGTTATGTCTGCAAAGCTGGCCTCGGGGATGTATTGGTGGGTGCCGCGGCCACGATCGCCGACTACAACGGCGTTGAAGACGCGTCACATATTCGCGACAAGATCGTCGAGATGACGCACCTCAACGAGACCATCGCCGGGTGCGGTATCGCGGCATCTCATGAATCACATCAGACTGACGCCGGTAACTTTGAGCCAGATGCCATGTTGGCAAACGTCTGCAAACAGAACGTCACCCGGTTCCCTTACGAGATTGCTCGATTGGCCCAGGACATCGCGGGTGGGTTGATGGCGACCATGCCGTCACAGGCGGACTTCGACAACGAGGTGACAGGGTCACTGCTGGAGAAGTACCTCAAGGGTCGCGATGGTGTCACGGTTGAGAACCGACGTCGGATTCTTCGGCTCATCGAGAACATGACTATGGGTCGCAACGCGGTCGGGTATCTTGTCGAGTCCATGCACGGTGCCGGCTCACCGCAGGCGCAACGTATCGTGATCCGTCGTCTTGCGGATATCGAAGGTAAGAAGGCAATGGCGAAGAACCTCGCCGGGATCAACGAAGACGGTTAGCCGCGGGAAGAATCCGCCGGCGTCGCGTCGACAGGTCGCGCGTCGGCCAAGTCAGGTACTGGAATGTCACACACGTTGCCGTGTTCGTCGACGTAACAGGTGTCCGATTGGAATCTGTTCCACTCTGTGAGGTACGTGTCGAGTGCTCTCACAAACGCCCTGACGTTCTCGATGCCACGAACAACTTTGCGGTTCTCGATGATCGTCGGCAGAGGTCCAGGAGAAAGTTCGGATGGCCATTGGTCACCGATGGTGATGACATCATGTGCAACGACCATATCCCTGAGCCGTTTGGCGATTTCGGTGCACTCTTCGCAAGAGTCGCGCTGATACAAAGTGATCATGCTCTTCCAACCAGGTGAGGAGGATGCCCATTCCGAGACCATCCGATCCAGTGTCGGCAGCGGCATCAAACCCGACGAGAGCACAACATCGTGGAAGCCTTTGATGTCGAAACGGTCTCCCATCGTGTCACGGGCCTCCTGTCGCATTCTCATGATCTCCAGACGACCGATCATGTATGCAAGCGCCTGGCCGGGCCAGCCGATGTATCGGTCGACCTCGTTCGTGATCTGGCCAACGTTCATCGGTGAGTTGCTGGCAAGGAAGTCGATGGCTTGCTGGCGGCTCCACCCGTGTGCATGCATCCCAGTGTCGACGACGAGACGGCCCGCTCGCATCGAGTCCATCGAGAGCATGCCGATGCGTTCCAGCGGTCCGGTGTACAGGCCCATCTCATCGGCCAACCGTTCTGTGTACAGACCCCAGCCTTCGGCGTATGCAGTGATGTGAGCGTGCTTGCGGAAGTTTGGGACGTCCTGAAGTTCACCTGCAATGGCGAGTTGGAGGTGGTGGCCGGGGATGCCTTCGTGGTAGGCGAGCGCTTCGATCTCGAAACGGCCCCACCCGCTCGGGTCTGACGTGTTGACAAAAAAAGTACCGGGGCGGGACCCGTCGGCTGCGGGGCGAAAGTAGAACGCCAGGGGTCCTGACGGTGTTTCGCTCACGAGGCAATCGGCCTCAGGGAGCCTGCCGAACCAATCGCCCATTGCCGCTTTTGCTTTTGCCAGGGCGGCTTTAGATGCGGCAACGATCATTGGCCCATCCTCGAAGTGAAGCTCCGGATCGTTCCGGAGACGCCCATAGATCTCGGTGAGGTCTGAGGTGCCAAGGACTTCCGCTCCGAGTTCCTTGTATTCCTCATCAAGCTCCGAGTTCCTTGTATTCCTCATCAAGGCGTGCGATCGCGTCGAGTCCTATCTGGTGGATCTCTTCGGCGGTGAGGTGTGTCAGCGACGTATGTTTGCGAATCGCGTTTTGGTAGATGTTGTCTCCGTCGTCGAGCCAGCAAATCCCGGGTCTATCGTCTGGTCGTGCTTCAGGGAGCACCTTGTCTGCAATGACGTCACGGTAGGTCTTGAGTCCGGGACGAATATGGTCCGCGAGAGCCGAGGCGAGGTCTGTTTTCCATCGTGTTGTGTCGTCATCTGAGAAATCTTTGGGAACCCGGACGGCCAGCATTGGGTCGGACTCAATGGGAGACGTCAGTATCTCGTCGAGTTGTTCGACGGTCTTGCCAGCATGCAGGCCGATCGGCGTCCTCCCTTTCTCGACTCCTTGCGCAAGACGCGCCGCTGCTTCAACAAAGTAGCGGCCAATGCCTTCGTACTTCTCCAACAACGCTTCGGCGTGCTCCGGTTTTGCAATAGGTAGTTGCTGCATCTCTGTCGGGAGCATCGATTGCTCGCCGATGACATGGTTGACGGAGAGTTCGGCAGAACGCGCTTCGAGTCCGTGTGCGTTGGTTGTTGCGTCGAAAATCAGCACGTCGCGTGACACTTGTTCGTCCGCGGTGAGCGTCGATGGGTCCATTGCTTCGGCCTGTGCAGCGAACTTCTTGTAGGAGGCGATCGTGGCGTTCTCAGTTTCCAGAGACGGGTCTTCGTGGAGGTGCCCGAAGCGGTGATCACCCAGCATGAGCGCCATGGTGGGGTTATCAGCGAGTTGAAATTCCCAGAATTCCTCGCCGAGTGTGCGCAGTCGCTCGTTCATTGGGAACCCTTCGTTGCAGCGGTCCCGACCAGCGTACCGGATCGCCAGCTTTCCGATTGCGGCGGTACCGACTAATTTATAGGGCCGCGCTAAAATAGTGCGCGTATGCGCCCGTGGCTCAATTGGATAGAGCACCTGATTACGGATCAGGAGGTTGGGGGTTCAAGTCCCTCCGGGCGTACAAGACGACACCGCCTGCTCCGTGATCGGACAGGCGGTGTCTTGCGTTGCAGCGGACGCTTACCCCGACATGATCTAGTCGATTTGTTCCGCGGGGCGGGTTGCCACGACGAGGGTGTCGAGGGCAGTTCTTGGGCCGTCGGGGGTGTCGACGGTCCGCTCAGCCACTTCTGCAATGTCGATGTTGAGCCCGTTGAGTGACTCGATCGTGCGGTCCACGGTGTAACAAATCTCAGCGGTTGGTGGACCACCGTAACCATCGGTCATGTTTGACTCGTCGTGCGCAATGATGAAGATGGTTCCTCCCGGGCAAAGCCAGGTTTTGGCGTGATCGAGAATTGTGTGCTGTTCAGACCGCGGCAGCTGGAGGTAGGAGACAACGACTAGGTCGACGAGTTCGTCGGGTTGATAGGTCGTTGCGTCGGCGCACACGAAGTCGACACTCACGTTGTGATCGGATGCCAGAGTGCGACCTTTCTCGAGGGCAACTTCTGAGAAATCGACAGCCGTTGCTTGCCACCCGAGGGATGCGAGCCACACGGCGTTGCGCCCCTCGCCGGCAGCGAGGTCGATGGCCGTCCCGGGATCAAGGTCAGAGAGGTGGGCCTTGACAAACTGGTTGGGTTCGACCTCCCAGACGTATTCCTTGGTTGCGTACCGCTCATCCCAAGACTTGCTATCCACGTGAGGCTCCTTTATCGCGTTGTGCTCGCCGGGCTGGTGGCACTCGTTTGGTGCACCGGCGACTCGCGACGGGAACCAGCGCAAGCCGCGGAGGTGTCGTTGACGGTGCGTTGTCGTTGCTGATTCACGATGGGATCACGATTTTCGCACGATTCAAATTCCTGATCAACGGTAGCGATGCTGCCAGAGATGTCGTAGCCGACCGCCGGTCCCTGTGGTGCGGATACAGTGGAGGCTGGGTTTTATCACGAAGGAGGTTGCATGGCTCGACTAGACGTTCTGGTTGATGGGTTCATCGATTTGGATGGCGGCGAGAGTCCCGGTGCGATTCGCGTGGGTAGCACTGTGAGCTTGATTAGAGATGGCGATCTGGTCGCGATTGTCGACCCTGGAATGGTGACGTCTCGGTTGGCGATTCTGGATCCCCTTGCGGCTCTTGGCGTGTCTGTGGATGATGTAACGGACGTCATCATTTCGCATCACCATCCAGACCACACGATCAACATCGCGTTGTTCCCCGACGTGAAAATCCATGACAACTGGGCAACGTATCACCACGAAGAGTGGGTATCGCGCCCTGCCGAGGGACTGCAGTTGTCGGCCGGGGTTCGGCTCATTGAGACACCTGGTCACACCCCCCAAGACATCACCACGCTGGTCGACACCGATGCAGGTGTGGCGGCGCTGACACACCTTTGGGGGTATGAGGGCGCGGGGACCGACCGGCTTGCCGCCGACCATGATCTTCTCGACAAGAACCGGCTTCGTGTCCTCGAAATAGCGACGATCTTCGTCCCAGGCCACGGTCCCCTGTATACGGCCGAGTAACTTCCCGGTCTCTTTCCCGGCGGGACACGACCGCACGGGAACCGGCCGTGGTTCGGCCCGTCGGTACCGAAAGGGGTCGTCGCAGCGTTTGGCGAGCCGGTCCTGGGTTTCGTCACTCTCACTGCCGCGGGGGACTTGGAATACATCATCAACGACGAAGTTGTCGCGGTCCTAGCGCCCGATGACGACCCGTTGATTGTCGGTTGCTTCTGAGTCCAGGTAGATGCCTCCTTCGGTGTCTGTACATGACCCCTCTGCCTGTGACCTAAGTGCACACATCTATTGAGGGTAAGTGTGCTCTAATCGTATAACTACATGTAGTGACACATTGACAAAAGATGTCACATCTGAGACAATTTGCCTATGGTCGTAGCAGGCGCACCGATGAACACACAGGGTCGAGTTGTTATTCCCGCGTCCATCCGCCGGGCCATGGGCCTGGAAGGGACTGTCGATCTCGTGTTTCGGTACGAAGACGACACACTGACAGTCGAGACAATCCAGGATGCTGTTGCGGCGGTGCAGGCGATCGTTGCCAGTCGGGTGCAAGCGACCGGCTCGCACGTTGCCGACTTCATCGCGGATCGCCGCGTTGCCGCCTCTCTCGAATGACGGCTGTCCTTGATGCTTCGGCAGTTTTGGCAGTGTTGTTGGGGGAGGAAGGGAGTTCGCGCGTTGTTGGGTATCTTGACGATTCGCAGATCTCCGCTGTCAATCACGCCGAGGTACTTTCTCGCCTTGACCTTCTCGGAATTTCGGTTGAGAGCGGTAGCGACCTGGTTGACCGTCTTCGCATCGAAGTGGTTCCGTTCACTGCCTCGCACGCCCGCGCCGTTGCCCGATTGCGGTCCTTGACCGCCGGATCAGGACTATCGCTAGGCGATCGGGCCTGTATTGCGGTCGCTCGCGAACTCGGGCATCGAGTTGTGACGGCGGACCGAGTCTGGATGACTCTCAAGTTGGGCGTCGAGGTCGTCACTATCCGTTAACCGTTGTCGGGCGGTCAGTGGGAGTCGAACCAGTCGACGACATCGTTCCATAGCGGCTTGGCTTCCGGTCGGAAGAAGCCGAAGTGTCCGATGGTGTCGAGTCCGATGTCGGACGAAGCCACGTGTCGGCGCTCCACGTTGGGATACGCAGACATCATCGCGTCAACCGCTCTGCGGGTTCGCCAGTTGTCGTCGTCAATGCTGTACGCAAGCACTGGTGCGCTGAACCCCGCGTAGCGGTCAAGCGGCAGAGTGCGATCGTCGAGCAAGTAGCGAGGTGATCGGATCCATCGGACCCACTCAACAGACACACCCCTGGGAATGTCCTCGGCGCTACTCAGCCGACTCCACGGCATGTAACCGAAGATCTTGGGCCTTGAGCGTGTGTGCCACCAACGAGATGATTCCCTCGAAAGCGGTTCCGGTCTGACGCTGGATCTTGTTGGCAGTACCGGACGTTTCCAGAGCAACAGTGGCGAGCGGGCATCCGCGGGCGAAATCGCTGCTCTCGAGTTCATGTATGTAGTAGTTGCAAAACCGACGGATACCTTCAGCCACAGAACCCGAGGTGTCGAACAGCAGACCTAATGCATCCACGATGTCGGTGCCAGATTGCTCGATTGCACTTGCGGCAACCTGCTCATTGCCATCTGGAAAGTGGTGGTACAACGAGCCCCGGGGAACGCCGCTGTCGTCGAGAATATCGCTGACGCCGGTCGCTGAAAACCCTCGAGTCTGTAGCAGCCCGGCGGTGCTGTGTAGAAGCCGTCGTTTCAGTCGATTTAGCGTATCCCATGTCGGGATGAATTTAGACCGAACGATCTAATTCCTCCAACTGCTCCGCGGGCGCTCACGTCTACATTGTGCTGTGATCGCGAGAAGTTCCCAATCTGCCCGCGAACGCGCAAAGTAGCGTTGAGGGTGCGCGTGGCATTTCCACCGAATCGGTGCGAGCTTGGATCGGGTCTCCAGATCGGACGATCCCAGTGGGTCGCAGGTCATCGCGTGCGACCTATTGCGGGTGGTCGGTGATCGACGGTCGTGGTGTATGGAACCACGTCGCGCCGATGCGGACGATCGCCACCACGCCGATGATCATTCGCCAACCTCAGTCACCGCTGTGCACCCTGCGAATCCTCCCCGTCTCTCGTTGACCTCGCCTGTATACCGGGTATAGTGGACAAGTTATACTCGGTATATAGATCGGTGGCCCGCATGTCAGTGCAGATGAGTTTGTTGGCGATGCTTAGCGAACGACCGATGTACGGTCTCGAACTCAAGAACGGCTTCGAGGAGCGCACCGGTAGTGTTTGGCCGCTCAACGTCGGCCAGGTCTACACGACTCTTGGGCGCTTGGAGCGCGATGGGCATGTGACTCTGCACTCCGAGGCAGGTGGCAATAAGGAGTATGCGATCACTCCCGAGGGTAGGGCTCTTCTCGACGACTGGTTTGTCCATCCCGTTCACTCAGAAGCACCACCTCGCGATGAGCTTGTACTCAAGCTGCTTCTGGCATCTTCGAATCCGAGCATCAATGTCACACGAGTTATCCAAGCAGAGCGTCGAGCGGTCCTCGAGCAACTTCAGGGGTACACCCGCCTCAAGACCGGCGTTCCTCGCATGGATGACCTCGGCTGGATGATGTTGCTTGACTCGCTGATCTACAAGGCAGAAGCCCGGGTGCGCTGGCTCGATGTCTGTGAGGCCCGAATCGCTCAGCATCCGTCCCTGCGCGGAAGTAGTCGAGATGCGGGACGGCGGACTCAACAAGCGGACGTCGATCACCCAGAGACGACTACTGAAGAAGATCGCGAGGTTGTCGAGTGACGCCGGTTCTTGAGCTTCGTAGTGTCTCTCGGATTCATGGCTCCGGCCATACCAAGGTCAACGCTCTCGTCGATACGTCTCTCACTCTGTCTGTAGGGGAGATGGTTGCGGTTATGGGACCGTCAGGGTCAGGCAAGACGACATTACTTTCTCTCGCCGGTGGGCTTGACGAGCCAACCCGCGGTGAGATCCTCGTCGAGGGAACGACCATGAGTTCGCTTGACCGAGGGGCTCGAGCCCGCTTGCGGAGGCGTCGGGTCGGGTACGTCTTTCAGGAGCTCAATCTCATCGATGTCTTGACTGCGATCGAAAACGTCGCGTTGCCGCTCGAGTTCGACGGTGTTGGCGCTGGGAAGGCACGGTCCGCGGCCAAGAGTTCCTTGGAGAGGCTTGGACTCGGCGAACTTGGGAACCGTTTCCCGGAAGATCTCTCGGGAGGGGAGAGACAACGGGTCGCGATAGCTCGCGCAACCGTCGGTGACCGCATACTTCTGCTCGCGGATGAGCCGACCGGCGCGTTGGACTCCCTCACGGGGGAGTCGGTACTCCGACTGATGAGGGGGCACTGCGACGACGGTGGAGCCGCGATCCTTGTTACACACGATGCCCGCCTCGCCGCGTGGGCGGACCGCATCGTGTTTCTCCAGGACGGTCGCCTCGTCGACGAGTCGAGGCCACGCGCGGACGCGGATTCGTTGCTTGGGGAGGCTTCGCTGTGATCCCCGCCGGGGAATTGCGTCCGTTGTTCAGGATTGCCTGGCGCAACGTCCGCAAGAATCCGTGGCGGAACCTGCTGGTTAGCGCACTGATAGCCCTGCCGGTGTTCGGACTCACGTTCGCCCAGATCGTTGTTGCCACGGCTACACCATCGAAGGATGAGATGGCGACTGGCATCATCGGGAACGCTGACGCCGCGATGTTCGGTTCGCCGCCGAGTGAGGAGACAATTTCTCTGCTTCCAGAGGGCGTTCGCACAGTCGTTCGAACAACATGGGAGGTTCAGACCGTAGTTGGGGGCAGGAACGTACTTGTTATTGTCAACGACGTTCTCCCCGAAGATCCGTTGCTCGGACCGATGTACAAACTCTTGGAGGGCCGGTCACCTGCGGCACCAGGCGAAATCGCTGTTGCACCGCGTATTCTTGAAAACTTCGACTCGGCGATCGGTGAAACGATCGAGCTGGGTGAGGAGCGGGTCCCCTTTGAAGTGGTCGGCGTCGCCGTTTACCGGGAGGGACTGTCGCAGCCGACAGGCCTTGTTGCACCGGGTGCTCTCGACCGCGTGGCCGACGCCAGACAGTCCGGCGTCTTCATTCAGTTCTCCAAGGATGTCACTCACGCGGCACGGGATCGGACGGTCGAACTCCTCGGTTCCGACAGATACGCCATGCGGCGGTATGTTGGGGAGTCTCCCTCGGGTACGTATGCGAGCGGGATGCAGTTTGCAGCTACGGCAGTTGCTCTTGTGGCAGCGGGCCTGATCATCGGCACCGCGTTTGAGGTATCCACCCGCCGGCAGTTGCGACTGTTTGGCCTGGTGGGTGCCACCGGGGGAGAGCCGCGTCATGTGTTCT